>DUJH01000053.1:31898-51818 GCA_013329905.1 Candidatus Thalassarchaeaceae archaeon
TTGTGTGCCCGATGGAATGGGGAACGCATCCAATCGACAATGACTGCCTTCACGCACCAAGCGCCGCGCTCTCGCCCAATAACCGTTGAGTATAGCGTGGCCCCGAGTCATTTGGACTCGACCGACGGGTTCATGAAAGGGTCACAATTCGCCGGCCCATATGATACGCGAATGCACCAACCACGGCTTCTATGCTGACGACCATCTTTGCCCTGCATGCAACGCAGAAGGACGCTTCATAATGCGTACTGGAGAGCGTAATAGTCTCGCTCGGAGACTCGCTCTTGTTCTACGCCATGCACCTGAAAAGTTTGACCTTGAAATGGACATCAACGGATGGATCGATGTCAAGGATATCATTCGCCAATTCAAGCAGAGTGGAGGTAAGAGATTCCACTGGCTTCGACCACACCACTTCCGAGCGATTGTCGAAACCGACCCAAAGGGTCGCTACGAAGTTCGTGGCAACACCATCCGCGCCACCTATGGCCATACGGTGGAGATTGAACTCGATTTACCCACAGATAACATCCCTGATGCTCTATACTTCCCTTGTGACCCCGAACAAACCGAGAATCTGTTAGATGTAGGCATCTCACCAGGCGGCCGCGCTCATGTCCACCTTTCTGCATCGATTCGCACAGCAGCAGAGGCCGGCCACGTACACTTCCCCCTGCCTACCATCCTCGAAGTCGATACCGCTCAGATGAATGCAGCCGGCGAAACCATTTGGCACGCAGGAATTACAGTCTATCTGACAGAAAATGTCCCTGCACAATACATCAGCGTCATCGATAACGACGATCCTGAGTACGTTCTCGCACGCGCACGCTGGGTCGAAGAAGAAGAGTGAATTTACTCGATTAGCCTTTCTAAGCTCATTCGAATTTACCACAGAGTGGACAGAATTCCAAATCTGCAGCCATCTGTGCATCGCATGAAGAACAGTGTCCATCAGCACTGACGGTAGAGCGTACTTCGCCCTCTGTGACAGCCCTCACTGGAGATTCACGCATAATGAATGGGTCTTCGACGATCTGATGCGCCTCAAGGGATTGCCGGAAATTGATACATTCCTGAATCGCACTCTGCAAACGCGTCATTGTTCGATGACGATCGGCCTTTGAATCAATCTTCTCAGCATCAGCCAAACGGCTCTGTAACCAACGCTGGAATCGCTCAAGCTCGCCATCACTCGTCATGATTTCCCGAAGCAACCAGAGGCAATGAAGGTGACCTATTCCAGATGTCGCTCAGCCGCATAAGCCAAAGAGGCGAGCCATGTGGCGATGATGACGAAGATGGCTCATCTGCTCATCAAATTCGGTGGCGGCTTGATTACCGACAAGTCTGCAATGAAGACAATAGACGCTGATGTCATCGCAGATCTTGCGAACTTGACTCAGCAACTCATATCTCAAGGGCACGCTATCACAATAGTTCACGGGGCAGGATCATTTGGTCATCTAAAAGCCAAGAAGTGGAGAATAGCCCAGGGTGCTGATGAGACAATTCTGACCGAACAAATCCTCGCAGTTGATTCAATTCGGCAAGATATGCTTGAACTAGACTCAATCCTCTGCAAAGCCCTTGAACAACAAAACATCGAGATACGAAATCTCCCACCCTCACAATGGGCACGTGAAACTGGACCTGACTTCACCGGATCACTAACACCGATTACAAATTGTCCAAGAGATATCGTCGCAGTCACCTTTGGTGATGTAGTGGACTGCGAACCCCCGAAGCGATTTGGAATCCTCTCAGGAGACGATCTAATGGTCCGAATCGCTCAAGAATCTCAATCAATCACTCACTGTATCTTCCTACTTGGAGACGCAGAAGGTCTACTCAGTGCACCACCTTCTGATTCGTCGGCAGAATTAATCCCAATTTGGAAGCCAAAACACGAGATTTCTGGAGAGCATGACTCCACTGTGGATGTAACTGGAGGAATTTTTCTCAAGCTTGAAAGTGCAGCAATGATTGCACAAAATGTTGAACATGTTTGGTTGCTCGATGGAAGGGAAACTGGCCGCGTAATGCAATTACTGACTGAAGGCACAACTCGCGGAACGCGAATCATGCTTTGACACAATCAACCTTCGACTACTGGCCATTCTGATTATATGGGACTCCCATCCCGAGCGAATTGAGAGATATGTCTGATTCAGACCGCGCACTCACCGACTACGACTCATCCCAAGCGGGGATGATGGTAGAGGCTTGCCTCTGTCTCGATGAGAACGATGCTGTGATTGATACGGCAAGCAAATTGCAGACACATCTTGGAGAGGGTATTCGCCACCGTGCTTTCAGTGTGCTGATTTACGATTCAAAAGGTCGTCTTCTTGTTCAACAACGCGCCTCAGAGAAAATCACCTTCCCTAGCGTCTGGGCTAACTCGTGTTGCAGTCATCCACTGGACATAGCCGGAGAAAATGGGGATGCGGTCGAGGGAGTCAAAGAGGCGGCTCAACGAAAATTGGAGCAGGAACTTGGTATCCCTCGCTCAGTAACCGACTCATGGGAATTCAATCACATTGGTCGCTTCGAATACAAGTGTCGCTGGAACGCGGAATGGGTCGAACATGAGATTGATCACGTGATGATTGTGAAAGCTGATTGTGAAGTTGATTTCAATCGTAATGAGATTCAAGCCATTGAATGGTTGGATGATGCTGGATTGAAAGCAATGATGACCCGAAAAGGCCGATGGAAGAGCCAATTAATCGCACCTTGGTTTGAGGCAATCTTTGAGAATTACCTCGATGGTGGCGATGCAAACATCGATGAAGTAATCTCTAATGCGCGCACGGACATAATTAGGTGTGGAGAATTGTCAGTGACGCATCCCTCTAATTCTGCTGCTAATGTTCTAGCTGCTTTGGGAGAACACCGTGATATTGTCGAAGGAGTCATTCACGAAAATCTCGGTAAAATTCAGCAGAAGCGACTACGAAGTGCAATGTCACACCTTTTCACCGGCGGCGGCAAAAGATTGCGTGCAATTATGCCGCGCCTCGTGGGTGATGCTGTTGGTAATGGCCATGAAGGCCATTACACGTTAGGAGCTTGTATCGAAATCATTCACAATTTCACTTTGGTTCATGATGACATCATGGATCAAGATCCGATACGCCGCGGTTTGGATGCTGTGCACATCGCCTATGATGATGCGACTGCTATCAATGCAGGAGATGCCATGCTCGCTCTTGGCTTCGAGATGCTTGCTGATAGCGAACACATCGAAGACTCACAACTTCGCCACGTTGTCAGCACCATTGGCGAAATGGTAAGGAAAGTTGCCGAAGGCCAACAGGAAGATTTTGAATTCGAAGATCGTGATTCAGTCTCCGAAGATGAATACATCGCGATGATTGCAGGTAAAACCAGTGCGATGTTCGAAACTTGCGCTGAAACCGGAGCGATTCTGGCTGGTGCTGACACTCCGACCGTCAATAATATGGCCAAGTGGGGACTCAATTTGGGTCTGTGCTTCCAAATTATGGACGATTATATCGATATGGTCAGTGATACTGAGACACTGGGTAAGCCAGCCGGCTCAGATATTGTTCAGGGCAAGCGCACACTAATTGCTATCCATGCACTTGAGAGTGGGGCAGACCTACCTACATTTCGCAAATTATTCGGCACAGAGTCTGATCCAAATGAAGAATTGGCAAACGCTGTTGCTGAATTACAAGAGAATGGTTCGATTCGCTATGCCCTCGACAGAGCCATGGAACATCACAAAATCGCTCACGACTGCCTTGATTCACTAAGCGAATCGCCTGCAGTTGAAATTCTGCGAGATATGACGGATTTCCAACTCGTTAGAATCAACTAAGAAAAACTGACGATTGAAAAAGTTCCTCGCCCTGGAGCGTGGGTTTTCTGCAATCAATCGGTGTAGTAAGCTTCGTCAGGTGTATCAGGCTTCAAGCCCTTGCGCTCACGAATCTCTCCGACTGTCTTATCGAGAAGTGACATGGGCAAAATCTCGAAGCCGGCGTTCTCGGTGTTCCAGACTGCTCGACCCTGAGTGGCTGCGCGAATATCGTTAGAGAAGCCGAATGTCTCTGCGACTGGCATCTTTCCGATGACTGAGGCTGTACCACCATCTACTGGCATGTCCTCAATGACGCCACGGCGTGTGGTAACCTCGCGTGTAACACCGCCAATGACATCGTTAGGAGCGTCAATACGGATATTCTGCATCGGCTCGAGAATAACTGGGCGAGAGCGGATTAGTGCACCACGGCAGGCATTGCGGACCGCTGGGATAGTCTGAGCAGGACCACGGTGGATTGCATCTTCGTGCAACTTTGCGTCAACGAGTCGCATCATGACTCCCATTAGTGGCTCCTCGGCGAGAGGTCCCTTCTTGCAGACTTCATTGAAGCCCTCAATTATGAGTTCACGAGTTTCGTGCAAGTTCTGAATACCCTTTGTATCGTTGACCAGCACATTTGTTCCGTTGATTGCGTAGATTTTGCGCATCAAGTTCTTCTCCATTCCAAATTCGGCGAACTTGTCTCCGACGGACTTTGAATCCTTGTTACGGACAGTACCGTCGCCGAAGTGACCCTCGCGCATAGCTTGGACGACATCAGTTGAGAGAGGCTCAGCCTCGATGTAGAATCTGTTGTGACGGTTAGGGGACTTGCCCTCGAATGCTCGGCCGTCATTATTCGATTCAATGCACTCTCGGTAAACGACGATCGGTTCGCTGACCTTGACCTTGATTCCCTGTTCCTCTTCGAGGCGATAAACTGTGATTTCAAGGTGCAACTCGCCCATACCAGCAAGCAAAGCCTCACCAGTCTCAGCATTGGTGGAAACTTGTAGAGATGCGTCGGCCTTAGCCAATCCACGCAAAGCGTCGATAAACTTCGGGAGATCTTTCATCGCCTTCGGTTCGACAGCAACGGTAACGACTGGTTCCGAGTAGTGGCGGATTGCCTCAAATGGCTCAGCATCTTTTTCTCGAGCGATTGTTACACCGGCTGCAGCACTACGAATTCCAGTTATTGCGGCGATGTTTCCAGCACTGACATGTGAAACTTGAATTCGGTCACTGCCAACCATCATACTAACTTGTTGAACTCGCTCAGCCTTAGCGCCGCCTATAGCCCAGAGAGATTCACCGTGTTTGATAGAGCCAGAATAGACTCGGCCAACCGCAACCTCTCCTGCGTGAGGGTCCATCCAAATTTTGGTAATCATAAGAGAGAGAGGTCCATCGATATCACACTCGAGCATCGCCTTACCCTCAATTGTCTCAAGATCACCCTGCCAGATGTTCGGGATGCGGTACTTCTGTGCCACGATCGGAGAAGGAAGCTGCTCTACAGCCATGTCGAGAAGAACCTCGTGAACTGGAGCCTTCTTTGAAAGAGCCTTCTGGTCGTCATTAGCGCAGTGTTCAAAGATATCCGTGAAGTTCAGGCCAGTCTTCTTCATGTAAGGAATGGACATTCCCCAATTGTAGTATGCAGAACCAAATGCAACGGTTCCGGCACCAACACTGACTTGCCAATCCTTTGCGACTTCTTCAGGAGCGAAGGTTTGGATTAGTTTGTTGACCTTGACGATGATCTTTTCAAAACGCTGCATCATCTCTGGTCCATCGATTTGCAATTCGTTAATCAAGCGGTCGACCTTGTTGATGAAAAGAACAGGACGAACCTTCTCTTTCAGAGCCTGGCGAACCACAGTCTCAGTCTGAGGCATGGTTCCTTCGACTGCACAAGCGAGGATGATGCAGCCATCGACGGCTCGCATAGCTCGAGTAACGTCTCCACCGAAGTCGACGTGACCGGGCGTATCTATGAGATTAATCAGGTAATCGTTCGTCTTTGGCTTGGTTTTTTCCTTGTCATCCCAGAGAAGGTTGCCATCATCATCTGCTTCCTGAATAGCGTGAACCATCGAAGCGCTCGCTGCGTTGATTGTGATACCACGAGCGCTCTCTTGCTCATCGAAGTCAAGGACACGGGATTTTCCCGCAAGGTCCTCGGACATCATTCCAGCACCAGCAATCAAATTGTCTGATAGTGTGGTCTTACCATGGTCGATGTGAGCAGCAATAGCAAGGTTGCGAATTCGCTCTCGAGTGTGCATGACTTCGGTCGCTCTTGCGATGTTGTCTTCCTTACGGCCCATTCTCTCAACCTCTGGTTGGCCCGGCGACCTGACTTTGGTTCATAAAGCCGATTGTATCACTACGTGATACAAGGGTTGTCGATTCTGATGAACTCAAAGTCGAGATGCTGAATATCAGCGTGCTGAAGCAGCGATGCGCTCAATCTCATCCTTCTTGCCGACTGCAAAAGAAGCGACATCACCAGCAGCCGCCTTATTGAGCTCGGAAGTGATTCCCTGAGTCAGTGTGCGTGTGCTCTTTGCAGTGGCGGAAGCGCAACCCTTGGAGAGGTTTCGCAGTGCCACGTCGAGGCGGCGACTTGGAGATGAATCAACTGCTTTTGGCTGGCTGACTGCACCGAACTTGATGCGAGTAGTCTCCTCACAAGGAGCAGAGTGAACGATTGCGTTGATGAAGTGCTGAAGTGGATTCTCTCCGGTGCGCTCAGCAATATTGTCCAGAGCCGCCTCGAAGGCTTTAGCACAGTGTTGCTTCTTACCACTGAACTTCCCTGATCGCATCAGATTGTTGATGAAGCGTTCAATGACCGAAAGCTTAGCCTTTCCGAACCAAGCATTGGCGTGGCGACCACCGCTGTGCGGGGTGCCGATTGTTGTGAGATTGATGTAAGGTGCAAGACCTGGATCATCACAAACAACATCGGAAGCATCCCACTTTCCGAAGACCATAGTACCGATACCCGCGATTGGAGCTTCCTGCTGAACTTCTTCCGTTTCCGACATGATGCTCACCTGATTGGCTTCTCTTTTCGGCCCCTGACCATCTCATCTAGAGATACTCCGTTAACCTTGATGACCTTGAATCGAACACCAGGAAGGTCACCATACGAACGACCCATGCGTCCTCCGATACCCTCGACGAGAACCTCGTCGTGCTCATCAATGAATGAAATTGCACCATCACCTGGTGCAAACGCAGTCAGTTTGTTACCTGTGCGAATCAGTGAAATTTTTACTGCCTTACGAATTCCTGAATTGGGCTGCTTAGCCTCAATTCCGACCTTCTCAATGACAATTCCCTTGGCTTGAGTCGAACCGCGAAGTGGGTCGTGCTTGAGGATTCCACCTTGGCGCCTCTTGGTCTCTCGACTCTTGAATTTCCGCTCCTTCCAGCGAAACCGCTTGCGGTCCTTCTTCATCTTTGGTCCAGAGAACAATCCACGACCCAAAACACAGCACCTCGAAGGAACGCCCCGCCGACCTACCCCCCATATAAGAGCGTGACGGACTCACCGTAGGTGATGTGAGGCACTGCTCCTCTCTCGCCAACATTCAAACAGATGACGCAACGGGTTGTGTTCATGGCCTTCAGGGATTTGGTTGATGGCATCGCTGAAGTAAATGATGAAATCAGCGTTGAACATGGGATGTTTGACCACTCCTCTGCAACCTCCCACGCTCCTGTTCTGTTCAATTCAATCACTGAAGCTCCTGGGCAACGTTCCGCCCTCAATGTGCTAGCTCGTGATCGATTATGCTCATTGTTCGAAGTTACACCAGGAGAACTCATCGACATACTCGCATGGGCTATGGCCAACCCGTCTGAACCAGAAATTATTGATGCCCACTCTGCTCAGGTTCTGGAGAATACACAGGCCTCGGTTGACCTGAATGCGCTACCCATCCCTTGGCATTATCGAGAAGATCGCGGGCGATACCAATCAGCCTCTATCATTATCGCGGAGTATGATGGAGTCCGAAATATGTCCTACCATAGACAATTTCTCCGAGATACAAACCACTGTGTCGCACGCTTCGTTCCACGCCACCTACGAACTATCACAGATAAGGCGCGAGCGAATGGTGATGAGGTCAATATCGCAGTAGTCAATGGCGCCGACGCGACTGTTCTACTGGCGGCTGCTATGTCATTCACTTACGACCTCGATGAACTCAAGGTCGCTGCCGCCCTCCACGAGCGACTTCACGGATCGCCACTCAAGCTCGTTACTCTTTCAAATGGAATCCAAGTACCGGCAGATGCAGAATATGCAATGTGTGCCCGTATCACTTTGGACGATGACAACGAAGGGCCATACGTTGACATTACGGGTACAGTCGACGACGTACGACAAGAAGCAGTTATCGAATACGATTCAGTACACCACAGAGATTCACCCATCTTCCATGCATTAATCCCCGCCGAGGTCGAACATAGAACTCTCATGGGTCTTCCTCGTGCACCGACCATCAAGGCAGCAGTCAACGCTGTAGTCCCATGTACAGATGTCTACATGACCGACGGAGGTAGCGGCTGGCTTTCGGCTGTCGTAGCTATCGAACCGGTAAAGGAAGGAGATGGGGTGAAAGCGATTCACGCAGCACTCGACGGCCATCGCTCAATGAAACAAGTGACCGTCGTAAACAGCGATATCGATTGTTCGAATCCAGTTCGGGTAGAATGGGCATTGATGACTCGATGGCAACCAGACAAGGATACAGTAATTCTCTCGGGTCAGAAAGGCTCGAGTCTCGACCCGAGTAGAGGGGCTGACGGCCTAACTAGCAAGATTGGTATCGACGCGACTCTACCACTAGGAATTGACCTCTCTCCGTATGAGAGCGTCCTATGAGGTGATGATATGACCGCGCCCGACATCGGAGCGAGTCTACAACATCCCCGCCGAAGCCTTGGTAATCGCCATAGAAGTCAGGCCAGTAAATTCCTCAAACTTTCTGAAACCGATCCTAGTAATCTTAGTTGGGCTGAACAAAGTGCTAGGCAAGCTGTTCTACATGATTTTACACATCCAGATAATTGGCGCATTCTGCTTGAAATCAAGGTAAAAGCGCAGGATGCTAACGGCATCAGAGCCGTTCTAGGAGAATTATTCCTTATTCTCGGTCGGGACCCTGAATTACTTGCTCAACTCGACGGGGTCAATCTAACAGGCTCTGCCAAAACACTGCTAGAAGGTGCTCTCTCAGTAGACCCTCTAGACCCAGATACATGGTGGGAAAGGGTAAGTGCAGATGGCGGAGTTGTATCATTCATCGAACGCGTCCGAAAACTGGATTTTGCTGATCAGCGTGCAAACATTCTGTTTTCCCGTCGAATGGAACGCCTGCTTGAGGACGGATATGAAGATGAGTATCTCGAACTAACCGGGAAACTGCTCGCCCAACGTCCATCGAATCACGAAACATGGGCGCGCATGGGAAGATTGCACGAAAGACGAGCAGAATACGACCACGCTTGGTTCTGCTACGACCAAGCCCAGACACATTCCCCTACGCTAAGATCACGTGATGAATTCCGTGAGCGTATGGAGGCGAGGATAGACGGAAAGGGCGTAACTCCGTGGAAGGCTCCGGACATCAAAGATAGAGTTGAATTCCTTGCACGTATGCAGAACCTTGCTACTCCAGCCTCTGCCAGCGTCGCATCAAATAAACAATCGAGTGAAGTAACCGACACAAAAGAATCTGAGTTGAATCGAGCAATGAGACTGGCAGATGAAGGTAGACATTCTGAGGCCTTCTTCATCGCTCGCCGCCTCGCAGCCGAAGGAGACGCTGAAGCACAATCATTCGCTGAATCCATCCGCGAGGCGATGTCAAATGACTGATGATAAGCCCTGGGTAGTCGTTTGGGGAGTGCCAAAACAATCTTTGGAAATACCGTGTTGGTTGATGGTCAAGCACTGCACACGAGGGTGGGAATTACCCGGCGGCACCGTAGGAGATGCCGAACCGAACGAAATTGCTGCACTGCGAGAACTATTCGAAGAAACTGGACTCCTTGGCGTAGCAACAGCATTCGATGAAAATCTATTCGAAGGCGGGACCGTAGTTCGTGTCGAAATCGACGAAGAACCAAAACCCTACGGCTGGGAATCAGATGACGAAAATATCAGCGAAGTCGGTTGGTGCGTAGAAATACCTGGCGACCTCTACTGGGGAGAGGATGAAATTCAGAAATTGCTCAATCACGATTGGAGTGCTTCGAGAAGTCTCGCATCCTGAATCGATTCGGACTTCTCAGCAATCGCCTCGCTCCACGATGATTGTTCCAAGATTTGTGACGCGTCGAGGATTAATCCTAGGTCATTGCGCTCCATACCACCAACATCAGTGAGCAGAATGGGAAGAATATGCTCAACCACATCAACCACATCGGAACGATTAGCTGGAATCCAAGATGATCCAGGAACTGCACGCGGGGCGGCATTCTGGATTCTGTTGAGCATACGAGGGGAATCTTCGACCACCTCTTCGAGGGCGAGATCCAGCCATTCCAAAGAAGCAACTACTGATTCGGCTATCATACCCGCATCAGCAAAAACTGCTTTTGCTGTCCAAAGATGACGCATTGCGGGGTCGAGGTCGTCGAGAGCAGTGAGAATCCTTCCGACCTCAAGGCGTGAAAGACCTCTAATTTCTGGTGGGTGACCGCTATTTCGAGTAATGTCAGCATGGACTGCCATCGCCATCATCACTTCGCCATTATTGACGTGCCATGCACCCTGATTCAGGAGCGATATTCCATGAAGCGCACTTCCAGGTGCAATGGCCTTGAGTCTCTCAGTACACCACTTCAATTCCAAACCAGATGTTTCTGGACCATCGACTGCAAGTAATGCTCGCTCCATTCGAATCCTAACCTCGCATTCAAGGTCACGTTCTTCTTTGGAACGAGAACGCGCGAGTAATTCTTCACTCAACACCACAGCACTAGCAAGGTCACCCTCCATCAACAGAGCTTGGAGACCGAGGACATCGCGTTGTAGTGAGTTAAGTCGAGTGAGAATCTCATCTTCTGCCTCGGCCTCAACAAAAAGAATCTCCGCAGCAACTTGTAGAACCATTTCATCAGGCACTTCTGCAGCAGAAATTTCGCCCGAATTCAAACGATTGAGGATTTCTCGTATATCACTCATCCAATCAACTCCGAGGTTAATGCAGCCAAAAGAGTCGATTGAAGTTCTACTGGATGACACTGGCCGGACCATCCTGCAGCACCTGGATGACCACCGCCTTCTCCACCCAAACGCCCAGCGACAGTCTTCATCACCGAACCGATATCAGCCCCTTTCTGAGTCCCTGTTCTGCTGGCTCTGCCGGTGACTCTGAGACCATCTGGTGTTTTCTTATGGACTAAGGCAACATGAGCACCGGATGCAAGCAAAGCGTGGGCCACTACACCTTCGTGTGTGCTAGCTCGAGTTGTTGCTACGACCAAATCTCCGATTTGATGCGATTCACAGCGACCTACCGCCTTGAGAATTGCAATGCGCTGTGAATGGCTGAGGTCTTCGGATTCCATCTTCTCGATTACATCGACGGGGTCGATTCCCGATGCTTCGCTGATTTCATCGACACGGCGATGGCATCCTGCACGTGAGTGCTTGAAACGCCCAGTGTCTGAAATGATTGCTGCGAGTAGCAGGGTCGCATCCTCAGCAGAACAGACAGGATCAGTGTCTCTAATCCAAGACCAAACCATCTCAGCGGTGGAGGATACATTACCTCGCAGTATCAACGCATCTTCTGGCCATGGGTCAGAAGCGGATGAATGATGATCGACTACACATAATGGGACATCGGGAAGAGTGAATCCAACTTGACTAGGCGACGCGCAATCAACGACGATGATTCCACCCAAACTACGTGGGAAGGCAGGGCGGTCAGCATCTATTTGCATGAAATCGTATGAATGCCCGTCTAGCATCCTGCGCGCTAGCGTACCGATATACAATCCACAGGCTCGAGCATTTCCAATTCTCCTCGCTAGGACAATCCCTGAACCAATTGTATCCATATCGCCGTTTCGATGGGTGACGACAGCGATCGCGCCCCGTTTTTCTGCTGAATCGACCCACTCAGTGAGCGGTGTCATATCGAGTTTCATCTAATCCCTCAATCATCCAGAGACTCGACTGCTTCGGAGTACTGAGCTCTAATTTCAGACTCACGCGCACTGAGCGTATTGAGATGAGATTCTATGGTTCCACGCGATGACTCAAGGTCGGAAGTTAGTGTCGCGCGATCATCAACTTCGAGTAAAATACCACCGAGAGCTCGGTAAACTGAGCGATCGGGGGCTTGAGAAGCCAAAGCTTCGATTGTTAGTGAAATTTCATTCAGTTGACTAGTCAGTGATTGTATCTGACCGCGGACCATCTGTAGTTCTTGCACGAGGCTCTGAATTTGCTGTTGGTCGACCATGTTCCCATCCCGCTGTCTCAATCGAGCGCTTTCAATGCCTCGTCGGCTGCTGCAAGCCCTCGCATCACTGTATTCCAGCGCGCACGCATGTCCACGAAGACCGCTTCGGACTCCTGCACAACGATTGTATCAGTATCACGACTGACTTCAGCCTCTGTGATGAGAGAAGCCTCCAAGGCTTCGGCAAATCGGCTCTTGACCTTCAGGGTGAGCTGGATAGCTTCACTCTTCTTCGTCGCTGACATCTATCTCACCAGCCGCAAGCTTGCGCTCGTAATCGAGAGCGGCCTGCTGAGCGATGACGGTCATGTCAGTCGCCGTAGCGCCTTCCATACCGCGACGGATGACGCGGGAATTCGCGTCTGTGGCGCGGGTGAATGGTTCCCAAACTCCGCCAGAGAATGTGTGTGAGCACTTCTTGCACTCCCAAATTCCAGCCACCTTACGAGTGACTTTCTGGTATTGACAGACTGGGCAGGTGTATTTACGTGACTTCTTCTTGAGGGCAGAGCCAGCACGGCGACGGACACTAACACCGTATCGTGGACCGAACTTGGCGGTCGCGCCTGCCTTCTGTGTTCTCTTTGCCATTTCACACACCTTCCAATTTTTCGTCAATTAAATCACGGAGTTCGGCGCACCTAGAGCGTGCCTGTTCCATGATCTCGGCGAATTCGTCCGCCGTGAAAATTCCCTTGAGTCCCTTCTGCAATGAATGAACGTGGTCATCATCACCAAGGGTGATGTGAATTCGCTCGTCTCCTCCAAGCTCTTCTCTCTTGTCAGCATCGTAAACGAAGCGACCGCCGACCTTGTGATATGAGCACATGACTGGAGTCTTTGCAACATCGAGTGGTTGATCCTCACCAATTCCGAATCGCTCAGCAGGGAGAACAGCGCTCTTCAGAGCAGCGATACCAGCCAGAGCGAAAGCATCGAACAAGTTTCCATCATCAGATACTGCGAATAAGTCGAGAATGACCTGCCAGGCCTTCTCACCTGGAATCAAACACAAATCCTCAGTGTTAATGCAACCCGACTCGCGGATTCCACGGTCGACCACACGACCCAACTCGATGGATTGGGGGCTTGGTGGACCAGGCTCCCAGTTTCTACCTGCGACAGGACGAACTTCAGCGCTGCACATCAAACCGCCCTGGTTAGGTCGGTCTGGGTATGGAGTCATGATCTGGAACTTGACACCGGCGTAAACGATGGTGTCACCCATGCGCACCTTGGCAGAACCCTCTGCGCGTGGCAGACAGTTGATCTCAAGTTCAGTGTCGCGACCAACGAAGCGACCGCGGCCGTCATGACGCTGATCTTCAGCGGCAAGTGCCGCGAGGTGAGCACGTAGGAGTTTCGGGACAAGTGGGATAGCCATCACTCATCACCTCCTCTGAGAGCGCGAACCATCTCGGCGTGAATCACCTTAGTTGCTTCCATATTGTAATCCCATGCTTCCTGGAATTGATCAGGTGAAAGGTCACCGTCCATCTGCAAGAAGACAAGTTCTCCGGAGTTAGGTAGAATTCCCATTGGAAGGTCTGCCTCGCCGTAATTGTCCTCTTCCTTGTTCAGATCGCAGACCACGATATCGTGGACCTTACCGCTGGCAACCGAGACAACCATGTCGCTCATCGGGATTCCAGCGTGGGCAAGAGCGACGGATGCCGCTGTGATTCCTGCGCAGCGAGTGCCTGCTTCAGCGCAGATGATTTCAATTTCGACGCGGATCTTGCTGCGTGGATAGAGTTCAGTCAGCACTACGCTCTCGAGCGCCTCAGCCGTAACCTTGGAAATCTCTCGGCTGCGGCGATTAAATCCTGGACGAATCCTGTCTGTTGTCGAGAAAGGTGCCATATTGTAGCGCACATCGAGCACAGCGCGGTCTTGGCGCTGAATCTTACGAGGGTGAGCTTCCATAGGCCCGTAAACTGCTGCAATGACATCGTTCAGACCCCAAGTCATTCGGGCCGAACCATCGGCGACTGGAACTACTCCAGTCTCAATGTGTACGGGTCGAACCTCATCCTTGGTCCTACCATCTAAGCGAATTCCATTCTCATCTATGCACTGTATATCTCCGTATCCGCCCATCAGGCATCACCTCTGTATTCCTCTACTTTCGCTTCTGTGAGAAGCGCGTTGAGTCTGTCACGAGCATCGACGATACCACTGAGGTCACCATCGATCCATACCCGGCCATTATCGCCGGCTACGACACGGCATTCCGTGTCTTCCTTGAGTTGGCGGAGGTTATTGCCACCGCGACCGATAAGTCGGCCAAGCAGGTGAGGATCAATGTCCTCCACGCTACCAGCGCGAATTGCACGCAGACCCATTCCCTTCATCGTCACGACGCTCGAATGATTCTCTTCGACCTCTTGTACTCGACAAAGGATAGCGTCACCGATGTCGAGGACCTTTCTGATACCACCAAACTCAGCCTTGGATGGTCCGAGACTCATTGGTAGAATCGCGTTGAACGGTGCACCGATGTCGATGAACCAGATGTTGCTGGTGCATCCCTCGATGTATCCGATTACGAGATCGCTTGGCCGCGGCACGTAAGCGGTGCGTCGCGGCTCGATCGAAACAGTACCGTCTCGATTACTCATTCTTCCTTGCTTCAATGCACGAAGCCGACCGTTGATGGCGAGTACGCCATGCCCGGCTTCGAGCCCCCCAGAATCACCCAGGTCATCCCCGGGAGCGACAAGCAGAGGTGCCTGTCGAGATCCGCGCGGTCCGCCCGCGCCCTTGTCTCCACTCATGTTATCGGGCCGCGCGACCGACCTCCCCTTCATAACCGTATATGCTCACACCTACGGTGTGTGAAGAGTCGCTATGCAATCGTCTGCTTACAACTCTTTGATTTAGTCCAACTCTCTAACATCAAGACCCGAACTGCGCTTGGCAACGCGGCTGATTAAGTCTGATTTCATGCCACCTGGACACTCCACCACACATACCCAAGAACCGTCTGAAAGCCACTCTTCCTTCTGGATGGAATCACGCAATAACTGATGCACTCCGCCGTAATCCTTGCCTTGAATGCGGAAGGCCAAGCGTACTGTGACGAATTGCAGCGGAATCAATGCTCGGATGGCATCTACAGCATCCTGAACTTGGCGCTCGACGGAGAGGAATGGATCAACACTGAATCGAGCTTCTGAGAGGGCGTTTTCGATACGTGTAGGGGGGTGGGGACCACGTGTTTTCGGGTCTGTCGCCGTCGTCGCGATGGCGTGGATAATTTGCTTGCGCTTATCGTCGACCATTTGCTTTCGTTGAGCGGTTGTTAACTGAATACTTCCATCGATAAGAATGCGCTCTACGCAGGAATGCAAATCGGTAGTTCCGAAGATATTCTCGAGCGCATCTGATGTTGGCCTGTCGCCGGCTTTGACATCAGACCAAACCTCGTCTGTGGCCAACATATCCTCGAACGATACCTGTTCTGGATTGACCTTCCACTCGGCTACAAGATCGGGGTCTACAAGAATCTCGTAGCGATTGCCACCTTTTTCGAGGCGAGCGATGACCGCATCATCGAGGCTTACCATGAATCGTCAGATTCGGCCCAGCCCTTAGAGCAATCGGGGACGCAATCGGGCTCAATTGAGCTTGTCGAGATGCTTCAGAGTATCTTCGCGGCTCATCTTTTTGTAGCCACTGCCATTGACGATGGCGATTTCCACAGCTTCTCTATTGAGATCTTCATCGATCGATTCGCGAAGGGCTTCGAGACCAAGCTTGATTGCTGCATTCTGAGTCATATTTGATTTCCAATTTGCTTCGAATTGGTCGATTACAGACGCTCGACCTCGACCGATTGCGCCAGCATGATACGACTGGTAAGCTCCACTAGGGTCAGTCTCGAAGAGATGCACACCCTCGGCATCTACTCCAGCGATTAACAAGGCAGTGCCAAAGGGCCTAGCACCACCATATTGTGTGAAAGATTGCATGTAGTCACACATTTTCTTTACCAGAGTGGTGACAGGTATCGCATCACCATAGGTCATCCTGTTGACTTGGCACTGAACGCGAGCACGATCGACGAGTTGCCTCGCGTCGGCCACGAGTCCCGAAGTAGTGAATCCAACGTGGCCGTCAATCTGATACATCTTCTCGATTGAATCGATAATAACCAACTTGCTTGAAATCCGCTTGTCAACGATAAGAACCACTCCATCACGGAACTTGAGTCCGACCGTAGTCGTCCCACGTTTCACCGATTCTCGAGCATACTCGACTTGGTACAATCGTCCATCTGGCGAGAAGGTCGAAACCCCATGGTCATATCCACGTCCGCTTGGCTGCATACTAACGCAGATGGTCCCCCACCGGCCTCTTATCAACCTTGGTCGCGGTCCCTTCTCGCTTGGTCCGGAAAGGTTGGGATGCGAGATTGCGGGATGTATGGCTATGCTGCGGTAAAGAGAACGGCTTTGCCACGGGTGAATTGATGGGCGCGAGTCCTTCCGCTGAGTCATGCGCGTTGCAGTCCTCTCTTCAGCAGGGAAGGACTCGACCTACGCCTGTTGGTGGGCGTTGATGCAAGGTTGGTCGGTCGAATCACTTGTCACCGTGCATGTCACTTCAGATGATTCGATGATGTTTCAATTGCCGAATACTTCGCTGGCTGGATTACAGGCAGCCTCGATGGGAGTTCCTTGGCTACCAGTTCTTTCAGAGGGTGTGGAAGAATCTGAAATCGATGACCTAGAGGCCGCTATCAGAGGTAGATGCGATGTTTCGACTGCATACGAGCGGGTACGCGCGGACTCGCCGACAATCAAATTTCCAGAGGAGTTGATTTTGCAAGACGGGTTTTTGGAAGTCGATGCGCTAGTCGTTGGAGCACTTCGATCAGATTACCAGAAAACGCGCATCGAGCGAATGTGCGAGCGGTTAGGTTTGATTTCTTACTGTCCGCTCTGGCATCATTCATCAGAAGAACACATGCAATCGCTGGTAGATCACGGATTCGATGTCAGAATTGTATCGGTTTCAACCGACGGACTTGGCGAAGAATGGTTGGGGGTAAAAATAGACGAGCAGAGCCTTTCGAAACTGTCCCTCGCTGCAAAGCGTAATCGATTCAATTTAGATGGCGAAGGTGGAGAATTCGAAACCATTGTCGTCGGTGCACCCCACCTCCAACATACCCTAGATATTTCGGGCCATCCGCAATGGTCGGGCAGAAGGGGTGTGTGGATACTCGATAGTGCTGCATTAGCCCCTCAGTGACGCTTTTCGCTTCTTATCTATCATCCGCTAGCCTCAAGGGGGGGCGTCAAGTCGACGGCACACGGGGAACGTAGTGTCTGTATCACCACTAGACTACCGTTACGGCCGACCTGAAGCCAAAGATATCTGGTCTAGAGAGGGACGGCATACTCGACAATTGGATGTCGAGCGCGCCCTAATTTGGGCTCATTGTCAGCTCGGGCGCGTGAGCGCGGAGCATTACGATAAGATTGCAGATATCTCAGACCCTGGTATCGTAACTGCAGATCGGGTCGACGAAATTGAGGCTGAGACTCGCCACGATATCATGGCGCTCACGAAGGCAATGGCTGAGCAAGCTGGCGAAGCCGCTTGGTGTATCCACTTGGGTGCGACGAGCAATGATATTGTCGATTCAGCCGTCGCACTGCAAATTCGCGATTCAATTATTATCCAACGCGTGATGCTGAAGCAAGTATTGGCGACTCTTTGTGACTTGGCTGAGCGCGAGCGCAACACAGTGATGCTCGGGCGAACACATGGTCAGGCGGCAGTTCCGATTACCTTCGGATTGAAGGTTGCAGTATTCGTTGATGAATTCCGCCGCCATCTCGTGCGCCTCGACGAGCTTGAGGCTCGCGCTATCACAGGCAAATTCCTCGGCGCTGTCGGCACAGGGGCAGCCCAAGGCGAGAATGCCAAGGAACTTCAGAGGCTCATCCTTGAACATCTTGGATTGAGTGTCCCAGTCGCGACCACACAAGTCGTTGGCCGCGACCGCTACATCGAGTGGGTTGGATGGATGGCCAATGTCGCTGCCTCAGTCGAAAAGTTGATGCAAGAAGTTCGCAATCTCCAACGCTCGGAAATTGCCGAGGTCGGAGAATGGTTCGATGACGAGAAGCAAGTCGGATCGTCAACCATGGCTCACAAGCGTAATCCGATTACTGCTGAGAACGCATCCGGTCTCGCCCGTATTGTCCGAGCGATGATAATCCCATCTTACCAAAACGCACTACTCTGGCACGAGCGCGACCTTGCGAACTCATCGAGTGAGCGTTTCACTCTATCACACGCAATGATTCTACTCGACGACATCCTTGTCAAGACTGACCGAGTGATGAGCAAGTGCGTCGTCGATGCCGAGCGGATGCTCGCCAATATCGA
This sequence comes from Candidatus Thalassarchaeaceae archaeon, assembly GCA_013329905.1. GTDB lineage: Archaea > Thermoplasmatota > Poseidoniia > Poseidoniales > Thalassarchaeaceae > MGIIb-O1 > MGIIb-O1 sp8684u. The sequence continues at coordinate 50,640 of DUJH01000053.1, forward strand.
ATCTCAAAACGGACTAGTCATGGCTGAGAAACTCATGCTTGCCCTCGTCGACACTGGAATGCACCGTGACCAAGCGCATGAGGTTCTCAGAAGTGCCTCAATGATTGCCGTTGCCGACCGCCGTCACCTGCGAGAGGTTTGCGGCGAGGATGCGGAGATTACCACTGCTTTCACTTCTGATGAACTAGACCAACTTTTCAATCCGATGAACCATTTGGGCGTCAGCGGAGAGATCGTCGATGAATCAGTCGCCCTCGCGCGCGCAGCGATTGAATAATCGAAGAAGAACTTAGAATCAATAGATGAACATCAGGGCAAGTAGGACTGCTCCGGTGATAGTCGCAACAATTCCAAGCAGGATAATCATCGTATGCGGACCGTATTGATTGGAATCATTCAGAGCTGTATTGAAGAATCCATCTTCTTGTAACGCGACGAAGAGATTGGAATCCTTCTCTTCAAACGCCGGCGCTTCTCGCCTACGTATTCTCTCAGTCATCGATGAATCGACCGTCGGCGAGTCCTTGAGCATATCCGCTCAGAGTCGCCCAAGGATAGCAATCCTCATCCACCCTGAGTTCGCGAAGCAATCCTATGCTCGACCTTGACTCAGGGCCGGTCCACCTCTCAGTGGAAGCAGGGATTGGTGGCACCAGCCTATGCCTCAGCCTCGCAGCAGCTGTTCTAGAGGCGAATTCTCGAGTTGTTTGGCTCGGCAGAACAGCACCAGACCCAGTCAGAACTAGACAAATATTGGCAAACCTGAACGAGCAACAACTCGAGCGTCTATTCATCATAGAATTCGGAGATGACCCACTGACTAGAGCAAAGGCGGTTGGACCACTCATCTCCCGCCTCAATGAATCTGATATTGTCATCATCGATGATTGGTGCCCATCGAGCGGCCGTGCACCAGCAAGTGATCTGAAAGCGGCGCGTTCAATCATCAGCGCGGCCATAAATACCCGATTGGTTCTCACAGCGAAAGCCTACGAGTCACCCTCAGGAATCGGAGAACCATGGAGGAGCCGAGGTGAGCAATTAGATGGAGTTAGACAGACTTGGCTCTTCCGCGTTGATGGAATCAGAAACCGGAGGAAACTTGTCGATGGAGAGCTGCACAACGAATTAGAGTTGAAAAATAGCGGTTTTTTCCCCGCATAATCATTCTTCAGATTC
>DUJH01000053.1:51988-52217 GCA_013329905.1 Candidatus Thalassarchaeaceae archaeon
AGACTTGATTCCAATAAACGGTCCAATTCAGCGAGAGCATTTTCATCAGGAACCATCAGATTCTCGGGGCTCTTCGCACGCCCAGAATATTCCATCTCTATTTCTACAATATCCAATCTACGTCGCTGCCGCAAGCGCAGAATGAACCAGGTCAGAACTGCAGCGGATAGACTCAACAAGACTCCCGCTATCATTTGACTGTCAACGGCCATAGAGTTCGCAACCGTGA
>DUJH01000053.1:52386-55435 GCA_013329905.1 Candidatus Thalassarchaeaceae archaeon
TCAGTCTTGATTCTTCGCGGGACTCGGAAGTGAACGTTTCAAGGGTATAGCGAGATGTCTTCGATTGGCTGTGGTTGGCTCAACCCAACCATCGTTTTGCTCGTCGGATGATATTGATTCGACTTTCCAGGTTTTTTCTTTTATTGAACCACAAATCGTGCAGCGGAGCCCCTGACCTTTACCGGCACTGCGCATGGCTTTACCGCAACATGCAGGTCGCTCGCCCGTTCTTGGGACTGTGGATTTTAACCGTAATCTCTCGAGGTGAATCTCACCTGAAGGAGCTTTAAGTCCCAGCCAATCGACTTCATCACCCGGTCTCGTGCTCCGCAATAACACGTTGACTGGTCCGCTCTCAGCAAAGGCTACCAGAGTTGCCCCCACCTCACCATTCCAAACCAAAACTGAGGAATGCCCCCCTTGTACTTCGTTGGGCAAACCACTTACAACCGCTCTATGATAACCCTGCAAATGATCGTCCGATACCTGATTTGTCCGATGGATTGCCCAAGATTCACAGGTCTCGACATCATCTCGGGACTGCATGAATTTGTGAGCATCAGAGACCTCTTCTGCTGAATTCCCACGCACGCCGTATAGAACTGGACAATTTGTGCGGGGCATAATCATGCCACGGCCTGTAGTAGGATCTCTATTGGCGAATGTTCCAGGAAACTTCTCTGACATATCGATAATCGACTGTTGCGCAACTTCACGATTCGTTCTGATTCGATTCGACTGACGCCAGGAGATTAATTCCCACGTGCTGCCCTGCGAGGGATTCCAAGCGATTGCAGAACTCGCACCGATAAGTCCAGCTGGCTGAGGGGAAATCGAGTAGATTTTGGCGCTTTCCGGTAGATCTTCTAAACGTGTTTTCAACTTGACTTCATGCCTAACGGCTTGCCAATACCATTCCTCAGGAAATTCCACATCTGATACGATCAAACAAGGGTCAGGACGTTGACCTTCACTAGGATATTCAGTCTCGATTTCGAGCGCCAAATCATCGATGAATTTCTTACAAATTTTATTCACATCGTCCAAAGTACCGTGGCCTAATTCGCACACTGCCGACAATGCAGCATTACCCCGCGTCCTCTTCGGTGCGAAAGGCCAAAGCCTTACCAGACGTCTCTCGAGAACTGAGAAGTCATCGACACCTACTTCGAGCATTGACAGCAATCGCTGGAAATGCTCGGTTGTACACGCGTGATCGACATGGTCTGTGTCATCCAAAGCGATTCGGACGACACTTTTCACATGGGTACCGCTCACGCGGCACCCCCCAGTATAGAATCAACAACCCCTGAAAGGCCGATATCAGGATTACAACGGATACCGGTTACCCCAAAGGCGAGTGCAGCAGCCATATCGACACCTCTGTCACCGACCATGAATGAGGTTGACTCATCAGGCCTGTCCTGCCAATCGTCGTCAAACATTAGTTGCAGTGTTGCGAAATCAATGTCTTCAGCGGCCGCATCAAGCAATTGACGACCAGCCTCTAACATACCAGGATGTGGTTTGCGCGCCCAAGCTCCTTCCCATGGTGCGTATGGTGAGTAAAGCACGAGGTCGAGATGGGCATCCACATCCTCAGCAAGTAACATTTCACGCAAGCGAGTATGAATTGAATCCAAATTCCTTGAGTTCCAAAGACCTCGCCCCACAGGAGATTGATTCGTTACAATGACGATTCGATATCCTGCCCGACGAAGCCGTCCAACGGAAGTTCCAGCATCTGGGAGCAAAACTACCTCTGCAGGCGAATTGACATAGTCTTCACTGCCGATATTCAATACGCCATCTCGATCGAGATAGGCGATACGACCATCCCACTCGATTCCGCTAGGAAGAGCATCAAGTTCGAGAGCATCTGTCAAGCCCGCAGAATCGCGATGCGGTTCCAACATGATATCACTGGCCGCGCTGGGCCTTCATCGCTTCCTTGACGATGTGGTTGATGACTAGCTGCATATCCTCAATTCGTTCCATTGAGGTTGTTGGGACAACGATTGCCACATCGACCATCTCAGCCAACGCACCGCCAGCACCGCCATTGTAGTCGCCAGTTACCGCAGCGGTGCGACAACCAGCCTCTTTAGCCATTGAAATTCCATTCAGAACATTGGCTGAATTTCCAGAACCAGAATAAGCGATTACCAAATCTCCCGCCTTAGCAAATGTTGCCAATTGACCGGCGAACACATTCGAGTAATCGGTATCATTGGCCCACGCCGTGAAAGAGGAGATATTGTCGGTGTGGGCAATGGTTGGAATACCCAATTCCTTCGACCAATCCCCAGCACTGTGTGAGGGTGTGGCTGCGCTCCCACCATTACCAATCATGTGAACGCTGCCGCCGCGTTCACCGACAGCAGCTAATTCACTCAACAAAGCCTGAATCTGTTCTAACGAGACGTCCGCAAGGGTTCGACGCAAGTCGCCAATGTAATCCTGAGCGAACGAATCGAAATCGAAGGCCATGATGCTCCCTGAGCCGAACCGGCGAGGGCATCCTATTTACGAGTTGATGATTGGAGTCGGTTCAATGCAGGAACCCATCGGGGCAGTATTGGGCACTGTCGCCGAGTCCATCGGTTTTACCGGAGAGGGTATGCGTTTACTCATCGGAAGCCTCGGAATGGTGCTCCTAGCGTTCTCCTTTTCCAAGTCAAAAGAAGCATACTCCGGAAAACTCGCAGCGGCCGGCTGGATTATGCTTGGCTTGTTCATTTACCTGCTTTCGGAGTATTACGTCAAGATTGGAGATCCAGTTCTCGTCTTGATGACTGCTGGAGCACTTCCGGGTGGTTTTATCCTCGCTTATTTGGAAACCGCCCGCCTTCACACATTATCATCTGAAACCAGAGAGGCAATCGTCTGGTTCAGAGGCATGGTAGCTTGGTCGATGATACCCTACCATGTTGTGTACAGTATTCCATACCTCAATGTGGCATTCGTAATGCTGACCGCTCACAGTGCAGAATGGATGCTTGAATTCGCAGGACTAGGAGCTTATACGATGGGTGAAGTAATGGTAGAT
>DUJH01000053.1:55681-55974 GCA_013329905.1 Candidatus Thalassarchaeaceae archaeon
GATGGTGGATTCTTCATTCCAATGTACCACGCTACTGGAGAAGAGGTCAACATCGGCTTCATTCTCAGTTGCTCTGGCCTTCAATCGATGATTATTTTTGTAGGCGCAATCGTTGCACTTCAAACCGTTCCATGGAATCGCCGTGCCCGAGGATTGCTGATCGCTTTGCCAACAATCCACATCCTCAACACATTTCGAAATGCAGGAATAGTTTGGTTGACCGATGAGTATCGAAATTGGGATTTCTTAGGTTTGAGTATGTTCGATTTCACTCATAGTTACGCTGCGAAAGC
>DUJH01000053.1:56239-60273 GCA_013329905.1 Candidatus Thalassarchaeaceae archaeon
CTTCGACATCTGAAGAATCAACGGTTTCGTAGGCGCTCGTAAAATTTCCCACGCAATGGCATATCATGCTCCCAGGCGAATTCCTTCATCACTCGCAGGGCCTCTTTCTCAAGGTTCGAATCACCAACGAAATCGGTGATGTGGATTACTCCCTCCCTAGTATTTGCCTTGAATGCGGCCACAGGCTCTTCACGGTGGAACACAAGGTATGCCGAACCGTAACCGAACCTTTCACGAAGCAGACTGCCAAAGTAGTGGATTAGTGGGTCGGAAGGTGGGATAACAAGGTCCCGTGTACGAGAAATTTCATCCGCTCCATCCAATAATGCATGTCGGCCCCAACAGACATCGTGCATATCATCGACGAGGAATCCTTTGATGAGAGTTCCATCCTCTTCGAAATCACGCATCACATCTGAAATTTCTTCGGCCGAAAATGGTGACCCTGCAAGCCTCTCGACTTGTTTGAGAGTGATTACTGGATAATGCTGAACGAGGTCTCGCAGGTAATCGCGTTTGACTTCCCAAAGATCAGGCCCTTGAATCGGCTCGACCGCTTTGAAGCCACCACGGTAATCCTGAACAAGGTGGCCACTTCTTACCAGTGGTGAAATGAGTTTGCGGAATTCGCCGCGCCTCATCGCATGTCTTTCCATGAAGATGGTTGGATCGTGGTGCTCGCGGAAGAATTGCAGAATATCCTCATCCTCCTCAGGAGCAGGTACATTCCGTATTGTCAGCAGCCTCTGGAAGTGAGACATACGAGCCCAGACAAGGTGGCCGCGAAGGTTAGTTCCTTGGTGGAGTTGATGGGCAGCAGCCATCGATTTGAGGTTGACGCGAAACATTTCACATCGACCACGTAGAGCGAAATCATCGCGCAATTCGTCTAAGTGTTCAAGCGCGATGGTTTCATTCTCGTAGCGAGTTTTCTGATGCATTGAATGATGATGGAAAAGAATGCGATTGATCTTCTTGCGCGGCTGCGGATCAACTATACCTCCGCGGATATAGCGCTCCCCATCTCCCATCGATTCGAAGCCAAGACCGGCCAAGATCTGCTGTACATTCTCATCACAATCGTGGACTGGGACGCCGTTGAAGGCGTGAATCACCGATACGTCGACGAGCCTGTCTCGATAATTTTCCAATAGCTCGTTGAAAGTCTCCTTGAATTCGTCGAGGTATGAGTGAGGGATGTTGATATCCTTGATTTCAAGGTAATCATTTACAACAAACATGAGGATTCGACCAACTGGATCTACCCCCTTGAAAACAGGATGGTACCATCCCTGTTTGAGCATAAGTCGGACCTCTTGGATAAAGCGAGAACAGAACGGGTCCGACTGAGAGAGTATACGCATGGTACGGTCCTCAGCCATTGGTGAGAGGAGGTTCTCAGCATCCTCGTGACTTGAGTAATAATCAGTCGGGTCGGGTTGCAGAGCGACGATGCGGACAATTCGGTCCGACTTTTCGAGATCGCGAAGAGTCTCAGCCAATTCTTCGACTGGCCTGGAGACAAAGAAACGCAGAGTGTGAAGGCGGACTGGCCCAATCCTCTCGATGAGGTTCTTGACAGCCTCATCGAATTTCATTGGTTTAACGCGCTCGTGAATCCGGTGGAAGACGGCAAGCGAGCGTTTTCGATTCGGCAATTCGATGTATTTCTTGGCGATGAGTAGTTGACGCTCGAGGTTTGCCAAGGCACTCTTCAAAGAGCGCTGAATATGCACGTGTTCCTTGCCCTTTGGGTAATCGGCGAAGAGTTCTATCCGGCTCATTCCATCCTTCGGAATCTTCTCCAGTAATTCCTCTTCTAGATGCCCAATCCAAGGATCTCCGCGAAGACCTAGAACAAGAGGCAATTGATCTTCCATCGTATAGCCTACTCGATTGTGCAGTAAGCGACCATTGATGACATCTGGGTCATGTTTGATATCCTTCCAATCACGGAATCTGTAATCTTTCACACGATGTAACATTTCATCGCGACGCTGGACAAGAATCAGATTACGAATCGCCTCAGCCGGCTCTTTGTATTGCTTGAACGACTTGTGTAAAATCAAGGTCTGAAGAGTTCGATAATCGACGACCTCAACTTGTCCTCCCGTAATGCGATATTCGTCGACACGTAGGATGTATTCTCCATCGTCAGTCTGTGTAAAGAAGCCTATAGAGACAAGGTTTCGCATCTCGAGTTCTTGCAGAACTGACTCAACCTGAGCCCGTGGAAATGGAAGCCTATCCGCCAATTTATCCAAGGTTCGCGGCCCCTCAGAGCCCAGCATATCGAGTAGTTTGAGGCGGAGACAATCAATAGGGTCAGAAAGTGAAGTTTTCTTCCAAGTTCCGGCCTGACCAGCTGTGAAATCCATTCCAATATCAAAGGTTAGACCGCCAGTATAGAGAGAGCGTAAATCATCCATCTTATCCGCGCCGGAAGCGGCAAGACATCCGAGTGTTCCGTGCACTCCGGCCATGCGTTCCGAAAACCATTTGTCATCAATCTGTGAATGGCCGGTATTGCGCACCTTAGTAATCAGTCCGCGCTCAGCGAGTTCGTAGACCCAAGCACGCAGTTGATCGAACTCGAGACTCTTGAGTTTCTCAGAATATAGTGGATGAGTCAGGGTCTTCTCTAATCCACCACCCATGTCCATCAGCCTCAAGAGGCCCATTGCAGAGTTCGGCACTGCGACCTTGTCTTGGTAATACTGACCAAGCCTCTCACGGTCGAGATCTGTTGCTAGCGAACGCGCGCCTAGCAATCGGCGAAGAATCTCTGGATCGATATCCTTGATCAGATAAGCTCGAGTCCTCAAACTCAGCAAATCCTCGAATGAGGACATGAAGAGAGTCATCCCCAATGGCGAAGGCATCTTCACCTTTCGATGGACGATTCTAACATTCTCGCTGTCCATACGCGAAATGAAATCAGAGAGTTCATTCATCTCAAGGTCACTGGTTAGAATCTCACTCATCGCCTCACGGATGATTACTGAATCCTCCATTTGCCGATGAGCACGGAGGAGTTGTTCAGCGCGATTCTGGAATTGCTTTGGACTGACCTCTTCCGCACCTATACGTCGAGGATTCAGCATACTTCGGCTCGAGACCTCGCGGAATCTCTTGGCGAAAAGTTGCGAGTCGAGCATGTATCGCTGAAGAACTTCTCGACTCGAACCATCCTTGAATAATTCAGGAATTTTCGAAATCTCAACCTCATGACTCAGTTTGATCATGAAGCCATTTTCATCGAATGAGATTTCATTGACGATTATGTTGTCACGCACGGCAATTCCAGCGAATAGATAGCCGAGTGCGAGATTGAACGCGCGACCACGACAAGTAGTCACGATGTAAGTTGGAAGCGGGCCGGCGACCTGTTCAACGATAATCCGGTCGCGGCTAGGAACTTGGAAAGTGGTCGCACAATGCTCATCAAGATAATTCGCCAGAGCATTCGCCACAGGCCTATTCAATCCATAGACATCCGTCAGCAACGGACGGACGTCTCGTCCCATTCGCACCATAGTCGATGATCGCTCAAGCACGTCAAGAACCTCGTAACTCAGTTCATTCGTGCGGCTATTTGCTTCACCAGCCCACGATGGTATTGTCGGGCGGTAGCCCGTAGCTGAAGTCACATTCACTCGGGTTCCTCGAATGGTGGAAACTCGGTATGTCGAACCTCCAAGCAAGAAGACGTCCCCATTCCGAAGGCTCGCAACGAATCCACCGGATAATTGACCGACGAGAGTCCCGTCTGAGGTGAAAACGAGGAAGTTATTGCTGGGAGCGATGGTGCCTATGTTGGTGTAGTAAATCATCTGCGCATAGCCACGCTTCCCGAAGCGATTTTCTTCCCAATCGACCCAAACTCGACGTTCCTCCTCTAATAGATCAAGAACCTCGATAAAATCATCATATGGTAATTCTCGATAAGGCCAAGCCGCGGTCACAAGTTCGTATGCCTCATCTATGTCCCACTCCCTGATGATGGTCAGACCAATCAAGAATTGCGCAAGCAC
>DUJH01000053.1:60526-63323 GCA_013329905.1 Candidatus Thalassarchaeaceae archaeon
TCTTGCGGAGATGTTGGTAGCAATCGCGCTCGCGGCAGTCCGTCGACTTGGTGACCTGCACGTCCAATCCTCTGCAATCCTGTGGCAATAGAACCCGGACTGCCGACCTGAATCACACAGTCTACCGAACCAATATCGATACCCATTTCGAGAGAAGATGATGATACGACACTGCGCAATAATCCATTTTTCAAGCGCTGCTCGACATCGAGACGAATGGCTTTGTCCATAGAACCGTGATGGCCTTCGACTCCTTCTGTACCGAGAATCTTCAGTTTCTGGACTACCGTCTCGGTCATCTGTCGAGTATTGACGAAGACCAATGTCGTCGTATGAGCCTCGACGATTTCTTTGATGCGATCGACATTGTGTTCGAGGATTTCCTTAACAGGCAAAGATGAGAATCGAGGCGTCGGGAGGATGATGTCTAGATCGAGACGCCTCGAACCAGATACCTTCGCAATCGCAACATGCTGGGGCTCTGCATCACTTTCGCGAGAATCGCTGGCAACCAAGAATTCGGCAACAGCATCCAACGGTTCCATCGTAGCCGAAATACCGATTCGCTGCACCTGAGAATCAATCACGCTATCCATCAAGGCAAGGCTCAGAGCGAGGTGAGTACCTCGCTTGGTCGGGACCAGCGAATGCATCTCATCGATAATCATCCACTGGAGCTCGTTGAGCAAGGGTCTGAATCGCTTCGAAGCCAAAGCTAATCCCAGCGTCTCAGGAGTCGTAATCAGTATGTGAGGAGGCTTACGAAGCATCCTTTCACGGTCCCTACGACTGGTATCTCCAGTCCTCAGACCGACCTTGATCTCCTTCGCCCTACTCGGCAGGTAACGCTCTCGAATCTCAGTCAAAGGTCCGATGAGATTCTTCTGAATATCATTTGCCAGTGCTTTGATTGGTGAGATGTAAACACACTGAATCGAATTACCAAGTGAACCATCTAACGATTTACGCACAAGATCGTCGATAATTGTCAAGAAAGCTGTGAGTGTTTTACCAGACCCTGTAGGCGAGCAAAGCAAGAGATGTTCGCCATTGATAATACGGGGTATTGCAAGTTTCTGAGGTTCGGTGAAGTCAGGGAACTTGTCCTTGAACCAATTGCGCACAGGTGGTGAAAGACTTTCGAGCAATTGCTCGGTCTCCCAACTATCCTCCACATACTCGATTTTTGGCATTACTTCGCCTCACACTACGGTCGCTACAGCGCATTGATACCATACATGAACGCTTCGCTTCCATAAATCGAACAGTACTTTGTACTGAGTGGGATTATGCACCCCCTAAAGGTGGATTTAGGGCCTTCCGGCTCTAACTCATCAGGTGCTCTGTCGGGTGTTCTTAGCCAATGGATTGAGGATGGCTTGAAAGACAGGCGGACGGTCGCCTCGCCGTTAGAGATGGCTGAGGAGAGGCGGCTCGAGAGATTGTCGGCTATGCTGAAGCGGCGCGGCATAGTGCTGCCAGCCTTCGACATCTATGGTGGGGTTTCTGGACTCATCGATTACGGGCCGGTGGGCGCTGCTATTCGTCGCCGCCTGACTCAGAAATGGGTTGACCACTGGTTGAGTCACGGTGACATTGTCGAAATTGACTCGCCGACGATTACTCCTGAGGCCGTTTTGATTGCTAGTGGTCACGTCGGCGAATTCAACGATTTGATGACTGAATGCCGAGCCTGTGGCTCAGTCTTCCGTGCTGATCACTTGGTAGAGCACCTGCATCCAAACGCAGATTCACTCGCTGCGGAAGCGATCGATGGGCTTCTCGCATCTGGAATAGAATGCCCATCGTGCTCAGATGCTGCTTGGACTGCAGCTCAACCGATGAATCTGATGTTCTCGACCCAAATAGGCGCTATGAGCGCTGGTCGTACCGCATTCATGCGGCCCGAGACAGCGCAGGGCATGTTCATGCTCTATCCTGCGCTGTATCGACACTTTCGACAAAAGCTGCCTTTCGGTGCAATTCAGACTGGAAAGGGATACCGCAACGAGATTAGCCCGAGGCAGGGGATGATTCGGCTTCGCGAGTTCAATATGGCTGAACTCGAGTACTTCATCGACCCAGAAAATCCCCCAATAGTTGACCTCGCTCGCCGCACCGAGATTGTCACCCTAGTTCCTGACCCAGACGGGCCACATGCTGGTGAGACGCGAATGGGTTTCGGCGCTGCCCTCGATGCTGGCATCGTCAGGCACTCTACCGTTGCTTGGTTCCTAGCGCGGACTTGGGATTTCCTTGTTGAGGTTGGAATCGATCCAGCACAGATTCGCTTCCGTCAGCATGCTAGCACTGAGATGGCACATTACGCAGCGGATTGTTGGGATTGTGAGATTCATGGTGAGTATGGATGGATCGAGTGCGTTGGGATTGCTAATCGGACTTGTCACGACTTAGAAAGTCACGAGGCGCACTCGAAGGCAAAGGGATTGCGCGCTTGGCGGCAATTCGCTGAACCTCGCACGCAGACTGTTGAGCGATTAGCACCGAATGGTGCTGTCGTCGGCCCAACATTCAGAGCCGATGCAGGGGCTGTAGTTGCCGCTCTAGAGGCTCTGAGTGAATTACCTGATGAGTTGCCCTTCGAGTTGCAATTGTCAGATGGGCGCAGTGTTACAATTGACTCCAGCATGGTTGAGCGCCGCACGGAGACAGCTAATGTCAGCGGCGAGTGGTTCACGCCTCACGTTATCGAGCCGGCTTTTGGTATCGATCGCATCATCTGGCATGTCCTCGACCACGCTTACGAAGAGGCCCAGAAAGAGGGAGAGGACTACAC
>DUJH01000053.1:63600-69549 GCA_013329905.1 Candidatus Thalassarchaeaceae archaeon
CATCAATTCGCTACCGCGGGCGCGCGCTGAGATGGATTCGAGTAGATCGATTGGAAGGCGTTACGCACGCGCCGACGAAATTGGAATTCCATGGGCTCTGACCATAGACCACACCTCGTTAGAGGATGGTAGTGTGACGATTCGAAGACGCGATGACCAGATACAAGTTCGAGCCTTCGTCGATGAAATTCTCGAACGAATGGCTGCCGACACAATTCAGGAATTATTCTGAAATCAGTCCGCTCCAGTCGAAGCCGACCACCAATCTTCATGAGGCTCCACGATAGGGGTGTATTGTGAGCGCGGCCGAGACCCTCGAGGACTGGACGGAGAAGTACCGTCCGACACGCATGGGTGAGATGGAAGGTAATGATTCACAACTACGACTCATCGCCCAATGGCTCGACCGCTGGGACAAAGGTAGCGTTCCAGATAAACGCGGTATAATGCTCTCAGGGCCTCCGGGCGTTGGCAAAACCACGCTGGCCAAAGCAGTGGCAAAGGAGCGTGGTTGGTCAATTATCGAACTGAATGCCTCTGAAGAACGCAACGCAGCAGCCATCCGAAGGGCTGCTACTCGGGGGAGCCAGCACATCTCGTTAGCCGCTTTCTCCGGAGGGAATACTGATTCGATGAAAACAATCGTTTTACTCGACGAAGTCGACCATCTTTCAGGTAGTTTTGCAAAGTTATCTGAAGACCGTATCGACAAAGTTCTCTCCCCCGAGGAAGAGGAAATTGCGACCATCAAAGGAGACTCTGGTGGTAAGGCCGAACTGCTGAACTTGCTGAAACTTGCTGAACAGCCGGTCATCATGACTTGCAACGACCCTATGCGCCTATGGGGCTCGGGTCGACAATGGCGACGGAACCGAGATCGCGTGATGGCACTCACCGAGAATGTTCAGTTCAAGCGCGTGGGTAAATTGCATATGCGTCGAATCGCCCACCGTGTCCTCGACGGCGAAGGATTGTCGATGGATCCTGAAGCAATCGAAGCCCTCATCGAAAACAATCCTGGCGACTTACGCGCCCTGATTCGTGACTTGCAAGCCGCAGCCGCCATCGGTGGCCAACACATCGCAAAAGAGGATGTTCAGGCGCTCGCAGAAGTCGCCGAACGCGACTCTCAAATCGATGTCTTTCGCGCCTTACGAGAAGTCTATTCAGCCGAAAATGGAATGCATGCGAACCGTCTGCTAATGAATTCAGACAAAGACCCAGACGAGATGCTTGCATGGTTCGCATGGAATAACCAATCCGTCTTCGAATCTCAAGCGCTCGCCGGTATCTCCCAAGCAATGGTTCTAGCCGACCGAGCGCTTGCAACCAAATACACCAATCGAGCCTACCGTTCGTGGTATTGGGGATCATCGCTGCCCTCACAAGCCGCAGTAGCAGCAAGTCAAGCCAATCCTGGAACTAACCCATTTCTGACCTTCCCTGGATTCCTCAGAAGAGGGGGCGAGGCATGGCGAACCTCAGGGGTTGTAGAGTCTCTTGCGGAACAAGCAGGGACAAGCAAAGCAGCAGTGAGAGAAGATCTCTGGCCAAATCTGCTGGCAGTTCATGACGAAACTCTGGGGGGGAATCCGGAGGACTTCTCACTAGCCATGCAGCTTGGACTCAGCGGTGAGGATCACCTATCTCTTCATGGAATACCAAAGTCTAGGAGAGAAGCAAAGAAGATTCTTGCAGCCTTCGATGAATCTCTTCCAAGTGATGATTGGGATGAAGTTCCTGAGCCTGTTCAGCAAACTGTAGAAAAGACCCCTGAACCTTCTGATGAAAAATCAGATGATGAATCGACTCAGTTTTCCCTTGATTCTTTCTGAATCAAAGGGTACCCATGCGATTACCCCTGATCAGAAGGGGAACCCAATAGATGTCCTTGCCGGAGATATCTTTTTCACTTATGTCGCCCATGACTAATTATGGGTTTGAAGATACGTCCTTTCAGGGTTGCTCGAGACTTCCAAAGGATGCAAGAAGTGGCTAGAGAACTGAAGGAAGATAGGGAAAGAGCGGGGGAAGAGGCCACTCTCGCTGCGAGTAAGTTGGCCAAAGATACGGGTGCTTCCACAGAAGAGGCAGCCAGTTTAGTCGAGGAAGCTCGGGATTCTGCTGTTGATGAGGTCAAAAAAGACCAGGGTCAGATGGGGTTGCTCATCTTGGGCTTAGTGATTTTATTTCTATACTATATGTCACCTTGAAACGGATTTAAATTTCAAAGGGGTTGCAGTCGGCCCTTTCAGAGGCTACCCTCTGCTTCAGCCTGAGTCAGTGAGTTTTCAGTGGGTCCGACTTCAGGACCAAGTGAGTGCAGATTCATCCATTGTAGTCAACCTGCAGGTCATGCCCTCACATAACCAACCTTTCCATTCCGCTTCACCGCGGTCCTTACCACTCATGGGCTCACAAGTAGAGACGACCAACTGATTCCAAGCAGAGGTGCGCCTTAGATTCTCGACCTCGGCAGGTTCACCTCCCGAGTGATGAATGAACCAGACGTGGCCGGGTTCAACAAGTCCTTGGGCAGCGCAGATTAGAGCCCAGTGGCCACCAGCTCTAGCGACTAGGTTCCCCCCTACACTGATTACCGCCTTCTCGGCCGATTCCCTCCACTCATCGGCTTGTGAGTGATCAGGCCATAGCAGCAACAGGGTTCGCAGCAGTTCAACCACCACCGCGGTAGCACCCGGTACCGCAGAATCGGAGACGGATCTCTGTCTAATGGGAAGTTCAGTGTGGTCGGCACTGGTCATCCAGAAGCCACCATCAGGGTCGGCGAATATTTTGAGCAGCTGGCTGGTGACCTCGCGGCTTCGGTGTAAGCATTCCTTGTCATCCCAGCGTATTCCCCAACGTAGTAAACCGAGTGCAGCCCATGCATAATCATCTAGGAAACCTGGCCCCCCCAGAGCCTCTCCCCTTCGTGTTCGAAGGACGTCCTTACGAGACAAGAACTCCTTGCAGATATGCTGGCCAATAATCTTCGCATCATCTTCGGGCAAATCTGCACAGGCAACTAACAGCATGCCGTTCCACGCGGTAAGCACCTTGTCATCTGTGCCGGGCCGAGCCCGCTTAGACCGCTTCTCAAGAAGGTGAATACGTAGGTCTTCATCATCATCCAGCCCACTGACCTCATGTAGTGATAGTACGCTTCGACCACTGTTCTCGAAGTTACCCTTCTCGGTGATCCCGAAGCGTTCGCAGGCCACTGTATCCCCAGCCTCTTCTGGAGTCCACAAGTAGAATTCTCCTTCCTCAGATTCCCCGTCCTCTCCAACCGAGTCAGCATCGAGAGTCGACCATACACCTCCTGAGGGATCTAGCATCTCATTGCAAATCCATTCTAATGTCAGTCCGATTACCCTGTCATTCTGGCTCCCTATTCCGAGGCGACGTGCCTTCTCGTGAACCGCCAGCATCAGGGCATTGTCGTAGAGCATCTTCTCGAAGTGAGGGACAGCCCATTCAGCATCCACGCAATACCTATGCCAGCCACCTGCGAGCTGGTCGAATAGACCACGGGTTGCCATAACATCCAATGAATGAGATACGATGTCTCTCTCTCCTGCACGCAGCAACCCTTCCATCTCCATCGGGTGCGGGAACTTCGGAGCACTCCCTATTCCCCCGTTGACGGCGTCGTAGACTCTCTTGGAGTGGTTCAGTCCAGCCAATATCGATTCCTTGACCAAAGAGTCAACATCTTGTGATGATTTTTTTCCTATCGATAATTTCTGAATTTGTTCTGTAATCAACTCCGAGGATTTGATGATTTGCTCGCGTTGATCTTGCCACGTCTGCACGACGCTCTCGATCAGTTGCCCCCATGATGGTTTGTTGTAGCGTTGTACGGGAGGGAAGTAAGTGCCGGCGAAGAACGGTTTGAGTGTGTTCGGGTCTACAAATACATTCAGCGGCCATCCCCCACCGCCCGAGTAAATCTGGCACGCCGCCATATACAGTGCATCGACATCTGGACGCTCCTCGCGGTCTACCTTGATACAGACAAGTGATTCGTTCATCTGTTTAGCCGTCTGCTCATCATTGAATGATTCATGCTCCATCACGTGACACCAATGACAGGCGGCGTACCCGATGGATACGAGCAGGGGGCGGTCTAGTTTCTTGGCCAGTTCGATGGCTTCCTCATCCCATGGTTGCCAAGAGACTGGATTAGAGGCGTGCTGGAGCAGATATGGCGAGGTACACCCCTCGAGTCGGTTGGTGATCTCATCTGCCATGGTGTGCCATCGTGTTTAGGCACATGAACCCAATGAGTCACGAACGAGTCAATGGGTAGCGTAATTGACAGTCCTATGTACAACGGTTACATTGTGACATATCCGTAATCTTGGGTTCTACCTCCAGACCCATTATGATGGCCTTTGTCATTCAGGGGTCGCTCAGTAGACTCTCGATGATGCCTGTACAATTCAGGTTATCGAGGTAGACGCATAAATCAATAGTGATCAATGCCAACTTTGCTATGGATCGTACTTTTTCAGTGATTCAGGTGAATGGAGAACCCCACACCCGCCGCATTTTATTTGACCTTCCATTTGTTTCATTGACCCGGCGTTCAGAGACCCGCATTCTGGGCATTCGGCACACCACATCTGTGAAGATTCTTGAGTATTCATTACAATGGTGGTTTCCTTTCTTCTCGATGGTATGACCAATAGAAGAAGGCCAAAAACAGAGACAAGTATCCCGATCATTAGCATAATTATCCCGAACGTTTGAGCATACCAATGATTATCTTCCATAAACGAAACTACTCCAGTAATTATCATGGAAATTCCAAACATCATCAAAATAAACCCAAAGACACTCTTGATAGAGGTAGATTCGGTAGAGTCAATATTGGATATGGCAGGAGTCTTTTCGTCGGGATTTTCATCTTTGTGCCGCAAGCAATATCCAGTTGTTCTAAACTCCAAGGCATTACAGCCCTCGAAAGCACACTTGTTTTCCCCCACACTCTCAACAGGGAACTAGGGGCGATAGTGATTCCTACGTCACAAAGGGGCCCATAGATTCGTCACTGGGTCTATTGCCCCCCTCGAGGCGCTGGGAGGTGAGCCGGCTTGAACCTCAGCGCACTCTGACCATCGACTGGTTCAACCTACCATCTGGACCTGTGACGACGACGCCGACCGGTCGCCATCCAAGTCTGATGGCGTCGTTGACCTGAGCGTCCAACACGGCCACCAGTTCCACGCTGTCCTCTATCACTCCTTGGCCCCCGTCTTCGCGGGTTCCCGCAGTCACCGTCTTGTATTCCATCGAGCCGCGCACTCGCTGTCGGTTGAAGGAGTCATCGCATGAGCGAGGCTCTGTTGCATTCCCACCGAGTGACTGCTCGGTAGTGGATTCCCTACCCTCTCAGTTCTCAGAAACAATGCTTCTTCTCCACCTCAAGTAACCGTAGGCAGGTAGCGACCAGCAGGATACCGATACCACCCATGCGACCAGTGAACCAGTGTACAATCCGAACTCTTCCAAAGTTGTCATCGCAAGCAAAGCATAGACTCCAACAGAACCTCCTCCAAGCAACATTGGCGCAGCTGCTCCCCTTGGCACAGAGGCCTCTTGAGATATCCAAAGAGCCACCATCGACGTAAGGAAAATTGCTGGGAAAACCGATGCAAGTCCAGCAACCAATGAATAACCCAAATTAGCAATCCAAACCGAAATTCCAATGGCAGTAGCGGCCATCAAACCTCTAGTGATCAACATCGATTTGCTTACCTTTTTCGTTCCAGAAGGTGTTGCTCGTGGTTTCCAACCCAAAGACAAACCCAAGATTGCGGTTAAGGCAACACCGGCAATTGCAATCTCTTGTGCGCTGAGGGAATTGCGTGCCTCATCTACAACAAATATTGCTGAGGTTCCAGCGAATGACCAGATCAATAGAGAAACAAAGATTGTCGC
>DUJH01000053.1:69769-70650 GCA_013329905.1 Candidatus Thalassarchaeaceae archaeon
ACTGAAAGGAAGATGGCATTCGCCAACATACCTAGTGGTATTACCGAAAGGCTAGCCATCAGGTCAGCATTCTCTTGTGCCAGCGACATTCCAATAACTGCTGGAATGATTGTCGTTGGAACCGTCCCTATGACTCCGCCCACTAAACCACCATATCTTTCGATTAGCACAGTTACAAGCGTCGCAACTAGGCCAGCACCAATTGCAGCCAGTAAGACCTGCTCGAGCACAAATGGCTCAGAACCTCACGGCTCATAACAATGGGTTCACGGTTGATTCAATCCTGGGATTGATTCGCCTCAAGAAGATCCGGCCCAAGTCCTAGGATGTAGTAACACTAGTACCGTTAGGAGTTCAAGACGTCCGAGCCACATCAGTATAGTCGAGGCAAACATCGATAATGGGCTCAAATCAGACCAAGTAGAAGCCGCAGTTGCAGGGCCAAAAGAGCCCAATGCAGGACCGGTATTACCCAGCAAAGAGATTGAAACAGAGGCGACATCTGTCAGTGTTAAATCCGGTTCGAGGAAAGAAATAGTCAGCATCGAAGCGGTTACCAGCACCATCCATGAACTCACCATTCCAAGAATAATCCAGATACGGCTTTCATCCACCACATTTTGATTGAAGCGGATTGCAAGCACCTTTCTTGGCTGAATAATTCGAATTACCTCACGCTTTGCTAACTCGAATGCAATTCTAATCCTTAGAACCTTCAAACCACCACCAGTAGATCCAGCGCTGGCTCCAATAATCATCAATAACAGGAGAACGAATTGGCTGAATACCGGCCATTCAGAAAAATTAGCGCTAGAATATCCAGTACTAGATATTGAAATGGATTGGAAAAGAGAGTGTCTTATCGATTCGCTGAATGTGTA
>DUJH01000053.1:70869-78022 GCA_013329905.1 Candidatus Thalassarchaeaceae archaeon
AGCAAAAATGCTCTCAATTCTTCATCCTTCCAAACTTCGCCCCATCGCCCTGATAAGGCGAAATATAGCAAGCTGAAATTGATACAAGTTAGAAGCATGAATATCATGATTATTGATTCTATCAATGAATCATCAAAAGCCATTATTCCCAAATCACTAGTTGCGAAACCGCCAGAAGGCATTGTAGTAAGAGCATAATTGATTGCATCAAAACCACCCATATCGGTTAACTGATACAAGGCAAGGCCTTCGATGATTGTCAGGCCGATGTAAATCGCCCAAAGTTTGCGAGCAGTTCCTTCTAGTGTAGTGCTAAGATTCGATACAGTGGGGCCGGTTAATTCAGCACGTGCTAATGCCATCCCTCCACCAAGCGCCTTAGAAAATATTAGTAGTCCAAGCATAATCACTCCCATACCACCAATCCATTGTGAAAGAGAACGCCAAAGCAGTAAGCTTCGGCGTTGTTCTCCTACACAATCCCCATCGAATTCTCCAGCACAAATCGGACTAGTTGATGGATCAATCATTGAAGCCCCAGTAGTCGTGAATCCGGACATCGATTCGAACCAAGCGTGTAAGGCTCCTGATAACATCTCAAGGAATGTGGCATGTCCATCGACAAATTCGAAGGGGCCATAGAACATCCCTCCTAACCAGAAAGGAATTGCTCCGAGAAGAACTACAGGAGGCCAGCCCAATGCTACTGCAGCGAAGGCTTCTCTATCCCTGACACGACCACTTACCTCGTAACCACTAAATTTTGAGATTAACCATTGGCTCGCTCCGAAAGCGAGGATTAAGGCAATTGCATAGGTCTTGAATGCAAATTCCCAGCCATCCACGTAAACAGAATAGGCTCCTACCACTGCTAATGGTATAGCGAATATTCTCAGAGTCCAACCTATGACTAGGCCGATTACATCCCAGCGCATGGCTCAACTCCCCAGAGCCTTCTCCAATCGTGCGAGATCATCTAAGTGGAGGAACAATAGAACCTTGTCTCCAATCTGTAATGTATCAACTTCACTAGGATTCAAAATATGGGTTACGCCATCTTCATCCTCATGCTCAACCATTACTATTCTACAACCTAGCTTAGATTCAGCATCCGAAATTGAACGTCCAACAACCTCTGCTTTTGCACTAAGGGATGCTGAAATTGAAATGATACCTGGCAGTGATGGGATTACCTGATAGGTCCCAGGAACATTCATGTGAATTGATTTGAGGATTGAAATTACAGTCACGTGCCTTCGGCTAACTGGTCGGGTGAGACCGATGCGCTGGACCGCTTCGACCAGAGCCCTATCCTTGAGAATGAGGCCGGTTCGTGGCACTCCCTTGTCCTTGGCACGCATTGAAATTGCGATGTTGAGATTGTCATCAGCGAGTGCTGCGATGGCGATATCTTGTGAAGCGATACTGAGTTCTTTCAGCAACTCTCCATCCTGAGGGTCACCGTGGATGACATCGAGTCTCTTGCTATTTCCAGTGCGCGAACCCACCAATTCGTTTGCAGCATCGAGGTCGGGCTCGATAACCACAACTTCGGCACCCTCGCCGAGATAATGCCCGGCCAGCTTCGTGCCGAATTGGGTTGCCCCGAAGATGGCTACCAACGGGTCTTCTGGCCAATCAGGGTCCTGCAGACCCGAACCCGTTGTTATCGTCAGGAATTCCTCGGTCGAGCGGGCTACAAAACACAGCTTATCGCCCTCTTGAATGACCTCTGAGCCCGCTACCAGAGCCCCTCTTTCATCTCCCGAGCGGATAGCATAAACAGATGGGATATTGACTATCCAATCGCCGACCTCGCCCGTAGTTTTACCAATCAAAGCTGAATTCTGCATTACCTCGGCAACTGCGATCCAGGCGTTGTCGCCCAACGGTAGGATTTCCTCGAGAGAAGGTGCGAGCAAGCCTGCCGCCAATTGCTTGACAATATCATCAGAAGCACACACTATGTGGTCGGCGCGTGTCCATCTTTCGAGTGGCCCTGCGCCGCGATTCTTGTCGAGAAGAGTCGGATCACGAATCTTAGCGATCGTTGTCAGCCCACGCGTAGCACGATCGCCCACTTGCTCACTATACACACGTTTTGCAAAGGCACAACCGAGGAGGTTGACCTCGTCATTATTTGTGCACAGAACCATGATTTCAGCGTCATTGATTCCAGCACGCAGAAGCGAATCCCGCGAAAGCGCATTTCCAGTCACCAAAAGACAGTCAAGAGACTGTGATTCATTGATTGCAACAGGGTCCGGATCGATTAGCGCAACCTGTCTCTTTTCAGCCCTCAGGGAGGCTGCGACACCTCTGCCAACTTCGCCGGCTCCAGCAATAATGACACGCATTCTGCGCCGCTCCTTCGGCGGGGCGGCTATAATCATGACTTCTTGCGAAGGCGTTAATGAATCATCAGAGGACTGCGAGGCTATTTGCGAGGGCTTTTCTCATTCTTCCTCAAAAACACTCTCTCCGCGGACGCGTTCGACCGCCGCGAGCTCATGGCGGGGCGAACTTCTGAGGGTTCGGCGATAGGCTTGAGCGGCTGCTGGAGTCATTCCTGAGAGCAGCCAGTGTGAGTGCGCCGGGAACCATGACCAAATGACGGCCGGTGCTATCAGAGCCAGTATGAAGGGGTTGAACACAGCTAGAACGGTGCTGAGGATGAGGATGGCCCTGACCAGCGCGCTGATGAAGAATGTCCGTGCGCGCTTGTGCTCAATTATTCGCGAACCTTGCCAAGAACCAATGGACGCGTGGCCGATGCATGCGGTGAGGGTAATGGCGCAAGCGAGGATGATATTGAGAGGGTCGAATCCAGTTGTCCCCTCCCAAACATTCGGATCGAAGATGCGTACGTTGAGATGAGCGGAGCGCATTGCACCGAAGCCTAGTCCTAGGGTCCAACCAAATGGTGCGCTGGCTCGTAGTCCAACGGTTCGTGGACGCCCGAGTAGGAATAGAGCAAATGCGGATTCGGCCATTCCGATGACCAGTGCGATTAACGAAACCTCGAAGATATTGACTGAAGCCTCGCGGATATTTGCGAGGATGAGGGCATCGATTGCAGAGGCTGCTAGGACTCCGGCTACGAGTCCGAAAAGTAGCGTCTTCACCGCACCGGAGAGGTCGTAAAATCCGGTCATTCGAGCGATGGTCCCTCGCCATCCGACGTAGATTCCGAGTAAGCCGATGGCGAATGCAAGTTGCATCTCCCACATCGCAATAGGGACCTGCGCCATGTTCCGCCCACACCGCCCCCGCTTTCAGTGCAACGCACGGTGAGCCGCTTAATTGCTGGATTCCAGCGCTGATAATGAAGTATCGCAGACGCTCAGCGCCGCGATTTACAACCAATAACGTTCAAACCACACGCTTCGGACCCGCAAGTCATGGCACTCGAGGGTCTGAAGCGTAAGATCCTCGGCTCCATCGGCCTGCTCAAGGGCAAGAGGGAGATTGACGAGGAAACAGTGCGTGAATTGTCCCGCACCCTTAGACGAGCCCTTCTGGAGGCCGATTTCAATGTCAGGCAAGCCAAGGAGCTGACTGAGCGTATCGAAAGCCGACTGTTGGAAGAGGAACCTCGTCCAGGCGTCAAACTCGAAACTCACGCAATGAATCTGATTTACACTGAGCTAGTCCGCTTGCTTGGTCCCGCTCGCGAAATCAAGCCTCACAATGAGACTGTCTTGATGGTCGGTCTCTACGGTCAAGGTAAGACCACGACGACCGCAAAAGTTGCTGAGTGGTGGCGCCGTAAACATGGCGTCAAAGTAGCCGTCATCGAAGCCGATGTCCATCGACCCGGCGCCTACGCCCAACTGCAACAACTCCTCGAAGACTCGCCCGTCGAAGTCTACGGAGAACCAGACGAGACTGACGCTGTCAAAATTGTCCGAAATGGAATCAAGGCCGTCGGTACAGCCGACGTTCTGATTATCGACACCGCCGGTCGTGACAGTCTCGATGAAGAATTGCGCGAGGAACTCATTCGTATCGCAGAAATCGCCAACGCCACCGAGCGTTTTCTCGTAATCGATGCGCAAGTCGGCCAAGCCGCCGGTCCTGTTGCCCAAACCTTCCACGATCTAGTCGGGGTCACTGGAACTGTCGTCACAAAACTCGACGGAACTGCTCGTGGAGGCGGCGCCCTCAGCGCTGTCGCCGTCACTGGCGCGCCGATTGTCTTTGTCGGAGAGGGCGAGCGTGTCGGCGACCTCGAGAAGTTCGAATCTGACAGATTCATCTCTCGACTTCTCGGTATGGGCGATATTCAAGGCCTGATCGACCTAGCTCCCGAAGACCTCGATCAGGAAGAGGCAATTCGGCTCACTCAGAGGCTGATGTCGGGTCGATTTACCCTCAGAGATATGTACACTCAAATGGAAATGATGAGTCGAATTGGAACAGTCGATCGTATCCTTTCTCATCTGCCGGATGGGATGTTTGGGATGGGTTCGATGTCCGCAGGTCAGAAGAAGCAAATGCAGGCGAATCTTGCAAAGTATCGGGTGATTATGGATTCGATGACACAGCAAGAAAAGGACGAGCCAACACTCCTAAAATCGCAACGAATTCGCCGTATCGCTCGAGGTTCTGGCACCACTGAAAAGGATGTCAAAGAACTACTCAACCAATGGAATCGAAGCCGGAAAATGATGCGCGGAATGAAGGGAGATAGGCGCATGAGAAAGCAGATGAAATCGATGATGGATGTCGATGATCTCGACCTTGATATGGGGTGAAAATTTGCAACGGCGCTTCGCCATCATCGGCCATCTCGCGCCGAGTTCAGGCAAGTTAAATCTCAATGATTTAGCAGGAGACTCAGGCCGTATGGACGTGCTCGTGAGGGTGGTAAATGCGGCTCTTTTCGTCTCCCACGGGATTCGCCGAGATACACACGTCACACTCCTCCTTTGCGGCGGCCCTGGGCCTGATCGGAGAATTTGGTTCAATGGTGAGACGCTCGCCGGCGTTAGGCCTGACGAGCGATCGATTGCTGGACAAATCAAAGCGATTCTCAAACGTCCAGTTCCGGCAATCGGTACATTCGACGAAGTCACACAAGGCATTTTCGACACAGGTGGAGGGCTTGCTGAAACTCTTGCCGAATGGGGGCGTGAGGGAGTTCAATTGCACGTCCTCGATGCCGGTGGAGAATCTCTTGATTCCGTAGTTGAAAGTGAACAAGTTGGCTTTTTGCTATCTGACCACTTGCCTCTGACAGATACGGAAATTCAGATGACTGCGGGGCTACCGCGAGTCAGTTTGGGTACTGATTGGTTGCAAGGTCATGCCTGTGTGACAATCGTTCATCACGCGCTTGATTCGCGGTGAATTAGTCCTCAAGCCAGAAGGGTAAGCCATTTGTCCCCGGCTGAGTGGCTGCTGCTAGCAGGCGCTGTGAAATGCCCAGAGGGTGATTCACCGGCCAACAGGAAAGTGGCGTTATTGCAACCGCTCCAGCATTGACTGCATTGCAGTCTGTATCGGGAATATCTTCGTCTTCGATACGAGCGGCACCGACTTTGTAGGCAACGCCGTGATTTTCGGTGTTTGACATATCGATTGCATTGTGATACCAACGCGAACCCAGAGAAACAGTACGGAAACCATTGGTCCAAGTCTCGGGTGCGTTGATGTTCAACATCAAATCACCATTACGGAATGAATCGATGATTAGCTCGCGCTCATCTGCTCCTTTGGGTTGGGTACGTGAGCCATTTGGCCGAAGCAGATTAGTTGCCTCTTGCGGCAAGATGCGTACTGTCGCCTCGATCACTTCGATAGTCGCTTCAACGGATGACTCGAAATCGCTGTGCTGGTAGGTTGAGAGGCTCGTAGCAATCGCAGGCATTCCGTAGAGTCCTGCTTCGCGAGCGGCGGAAACTGTACCTGAATGCATGACATCGACCGAAAGATTCGGGCCTTGATTAACGCCGGAGACGCAGAGAGCCGGCTTCATCTCCGGCGCCCAATGAGCTAATCCTCCATCGATCGCAACGATGGCACAATCGCACGGAGTCCCGTCCAAAGAAAACATTCGCAAAGGTGGCCCATCAGAACTACCTAGATCAGTTGCAAGATCCGTGCGCTCAACAAATTTGAGATTGTGACGCAGAGAGAGACGCATTCCAGACGCTGATTGTTCACGTGCAGGAGCCATTACAACAATTGGAAAACCGCGCTCGTGAAGACCACGAATCAGGGAATGTAAGCCAGGTGCTTCGATCCCGTCATCATTGGTCAGGAATAAACATGGACGAGACATAACCGCCCCACCGACCGCGAGTACATCAATCGACGGGTTCAATCGTACCGTCAGATTCACCATAGAGAGTTACCAAAGCCAAGCCAGCAACCATCAACAAGCCGCCGACAATGGTCCAAGCACCAGGAACATTGTCGACTCCAACAGCCCAACCAATCACCGAACCAATCACCGGTTCCATAATCAAAATCATCGAAATTGTGAGGGGAGGAATCCACCGCAGTACAGCGTTTATCCCAGTGTGGCCAGCGAGACCAGGGCCTAAAGCAAGGTAAGCAACATAGCCAATCCAAGCAGCGCTAACCCAACCAAAAGCACCGGTCATTTCAGCCAAGTCAAATGTCATACCCTCAGCGAAAATTGCCCATCCAGTAAGCAAAACTGCCGAGACGGCGGTGACTGGGAAAGCGTAGAGGAACAAGGGCATCCAGCCGCGAACCATTCGTCCAATAACGAGGTAACCGACGACTGTCACAGCCCCAAGAAACGCCAAGAAATCACCATACAAACTCACTCCCGCTTCCTCGCCACCGCCACCGACTACAACCGCAGCACCCACAAATCCAACCAAAGCTCCTACTGATTGCATGCGAGTAGCAGGTCGGCGCAACAGCCACAATCCAACGATAATGACCAGCGGATGCGCCGTGACAAACAAAAGTGAGTGAGTAAGAGTCGTCAAATCAAGCGATACCAACCAAGTCCCGAAGTGTAAGGCGAGGCACAACCCTGAGGCACAAAGTAAGCCGAGAGAGCCACGCCAATCATGACGCAGAGCGGAGTCCGCACGCGAGTATTGCAGCAAAAATCCAGGCAATAGCACTAGTGAAGTCGCCTGCAAACGCCAAGCCGCTTTCGTCAGCCCTG
>DUJH01000053.1:78272-79443 GCA_013329905.1 Candidatus Thalassarchaeaceae archaeon
GAGGATTCCGATGACATCAGGCCAACTCCGCATCGAGCACATCCGCGCCCGAGTCGGAATCTCCCTCACCGCTAGATCCGAGGATGCCAGCCTGCCGGAAGAGAGCGTAGATTAGGAGTCCGAGCAAGACATTCAGAATTAGGAAGCTGGCAAAGCGGATTGTCGGCCAGTTGTCAATTGCTCCGATGGCCGACTCGTCGAGAGCCGCAAGAATCGCAGCCTCGACGCCGTAGAATGCCTCCCCCGTCAGTGCACCTGCAGCGATCATGAAAGTGAAAAGAAGCATCAATGCACGCTTTTTCTCAGCCGCACCAGCACCTTCGAGGGCGCGAATAGCAGCCACCTTCGGTGCCAACTTCTTCTTCTCCCACCAATCACGACCAGCACCACCGATCAGCATCGGGAAGGTTATTGGCGTTGGCAAATACATTCCAAGACCGAACGAAGTGCCCATTCCAGTGGCCCATTCGACGAAGGCACCTAGCAAGAAGCCAAGTCCAAGCGCGGTCCAATTTCCTTGACCTTCAGCCAAAATCAACGTGAAAGTAGCAAAGGCATTTGCCTGTGGCGCTTGTAGGTCTATGCTTCCGTCGGCGAGTAGTTTCGACAGGCCGATTGCTACCGCAGCACCCAGAATAGCGCCTGGAACCACACCCATGATATTGCCTTTAGAAATGTGATAAGGCCGAGTTCCAATGTACAAACTATTCTTGTAATCTCCAACAACGGTTCCGCTCATCGAAATAGCCGAACCAAATACAGTCGTCCCAACCAAGGCAATCATCACCGATTCCTCCTTGTTCAGCCCGACATCAACATTCAAGAAAATCAACAAAAGCATCAACAAGACGATGAAAGAAGTACCAGAAACAGGTTCGATTCCCGTTTCACCCATAACACGAACTGCAATCGCTCCCAAAAGGAAGGTCGTGCTAAGCAGAATGATACCAAATATCAGTGATGGTAAAACTGGGAATCCACCAAGAACGAAGATCAGAACCATCGCGCCGAAGGCAATCAACATGAAGATTGGAATGTGTGAAAGTGGCCATTCATACCAGCCACGACCCTCGATGAACTCCTCGCCCTGCTCTCCAGTGAAAGCACGGGCAATATCTCCGAAAATCCCCTTGAATGTCGGCGCCATCTTCAACAAACCAATGATGCCACC
>DUJH01000053.1:79677-83478 GCA_013329905.1 Candidatus Thalassarchaeaceae archaeon
GGATATTCTGTGACGTTGACATACCCACCGAACTCACCTCCCGGCATTGGAGCCGATGGGTCATAGACAGGGACGTCCATCGCAACGGCAAGAGGAATGAGGTAGAACCAAGCGACTATCGAGCCGAGGTTGACGAGGAAGGCGACACGGAATTTCATGAACCAACCAATAGCGAGAAGTGTCGGACTCATTTCGATTCCAAGGAATGTGTAAGAAAACGGATTGCCCGGCTCATACAGTGTGATTCCATTGGCGATTGCATGCCCATCAGACAACTGGCTTGGCTGATGTATCCAACGCTCAGTATAGATTGATGCGGCACCCCACTCATCTCCGGAAAGCGTCATTGCGAGCCAATCTGCCAGACTGCTGGGTATGTTGGCAACCTTGTTTGCCCACTTGATTGGATAGTCGATGATGAACATGAATACCATCGTCAGCACGGTCCAAATTCCAACCGTTTTCAGGGATTCTCGCGCTGCATCGGCAGCTCCCGTGCTGACGTCAGAAGATATGTCCAGCATCTTCAGTGTAGCCTCGAAGCCGGGCATAGGTAGAGGATCTTCAACCAACCAAACACGTCTGAAGATGATGAAATACATCACTCCGAGGAAGCCAGCGAACATACTGGCGATGATTCCGATGAAAGCTATTTGGAAAGTATCGACAGAAGTAATGAGGAATACATCGCCTAATTTGTAATCTTCTGAATATGCTAACAAGAATATCGCTGGAAAGGTGAAGATGAATCCTGTTGAAGCATGGGTTGCTCCTGTGGTCGCAGAAGTTGAGATGTTGACTTCAGAAGGCGACCATTGCAGAGCCATTCCAGTTAGATATGCAACATACCAAGCAGCGGAGACTGCTAGGCCGATCTTCAAGCCGATGTAAGCAGTCACTCCGCTAAACACAGCTCCGATCAAAATTCCAATAAGCACCTTCTTGGTATCCCAATGAGAGACCTCGAAGGATTCGTTGAGATTCTTCTCTTCGAGGTATTGTTCGAGGACACCGGTGTTGAGATTGTTGTACATGTCCTCATCGAGCCAAGAGAGGGTTCCTTTCTCGATGGCCTCCAATCCAGAAGGCGTCACCGGCTGTCGATAGGCAGAACGCTTGACGCCGGACATGGTGTTCCCAACAGTTCACGGTCGCTGAAAGTCGCTTATACTTCGGGGTTGAACTCTTGTTCAATCCCGTCGAATGACAAGGTAGAGTGTGATTTCAGTGGTCACGAGTAATCTTGTATCGGCCCATGGCCTCAACCCATTGAATCTCGCCGCCAGGTTGCAAGTTCAAGGCCTCCTCAAGAGGAAGGATGAGAGTAGCGTAGGTCTTGTTGTCCATTGCATGAACCTCATTGCCCTGAACGTGGGTGATGATTGCTGAGCCCTTCTCAAGCAAAGGCACCTGGATATTGTCCGTCACGGTGCCGACGTGAGATCGCTTCTGCTTTGTGAAGAGATCTTCTAATTCGAGGCGAGCTTTTGCACTACCGTGCTTGCCTGGCTTTGACTTGGAAATGCTGAGAATCTTGAATGCGCTCTCGTCGATTGCGACGTAGCGGCCGACCTTGAGTGTTCGAATCTCGACGCGGGATGTTCCGGGCATTTGCTCACCTATGGAACTAGCCCGATGCTTCGTCTTATGATGATTGTGCGAGATACCTCACGCACTGGATGCCGGAGGTTGATTTTGCACAAATGGCAATCTAGAGCTTACGCTCAATTCTCGTTGTACCCAAAGGTAGGGTCCCGGGCCGAGGACCGGAGTCCCCGGCCCGGGGTTTTCGTCGACTGAACTGAGTTCAGTCGTCCTTTCGGCGGCCTGCAAGGCCGACTCCGATTGCCGCTCCTAGGAGCGCCAGAGTCGAGATGATTCCTGTGAATCCAGGGACGTTCTCGCGGAAGTTGTCGAATCCTGTGTTGGTCTCAGTATTATCGACAATTGTCTCATCGACGCTGTCATCGATTGCATCGCAGATTCCGTCTTGGTCGTAATCGACTGGAACACTGTCTGCCTTCTCAGGGTTTGATCCGCACTGGTCCTCATCCGCATCCGAGTAAGTGTCGTCGTCGTCATCGGTGTCGGCATTGTTGCCGATACCATCGCCGTCGGTGTCGACCCACTCGTTGATGTCGTATGGGAACGCATCGCTAACGTCTGGTGAGCTGTCACCATCGTCGTCAGTGTCAGCATTGTCGCCAACTCCATCGCCGTCGTAGTCAGAAGTCTCCTGTGGGTTCAGCGGGAAGGCGTCGTCGACATCAGCGACTCCGTCGCCGTCATCGTCCTCATCGGTGTTGTCACCGATGCCATCTTCATCGCTGTCGATCCACTCAGTGGAATCCATTGGGAAGTCGTCGATTCCGTCATTCACACCGTCGCCATCGTCGTCAGCGTCAGAGTTGTCGCCCTGACCGTCGCCGTCGCTATCCATCCACTCGGATGGGTCCTCTGGGAACGCATCATCCACGTCAGCATAGCCATCGCCGTCGTCGTCGTCATCAGCATTGTTGCCGATTCCATCGCCGTCGTCGTCAGCCCACTCGCTTGAGTCTAGTGGGAATGGATCTGCAACGTCTGCAACACCGTCACCGTCGTCGTCTGGGTCCTTGTTGTCGCCCAGCATGTCGCCGTCGGTGTCATCCCACTCACTTGCGTCTAGTGGGAAGGCATCACTCGCATCTTCAACTCCGTCATCGTCGTCATCGGTGTCGGCATTATCGCCGGTTCCGTCGCCGTCGGTGTCGACCCACTCATTTGCATCGAATGGGAAGTCGTCTAGACCATCGGTCACGCCGTCATCGTCGTCGTCAGCATCAGCATTGTCGCCGGTTCCATCGCCGTCGTTATCGGCGACTTCACTCGCATCGAGTGGGAACGCGTCGGTGTCGTCATCGACTCCGTCGTTGTCGTCGTCGCTGTCCATGACGTCGCAGATGTGGTCTCCTTCGAAATCATCCGGTGTCGAGTTGGCTACAAGCGGATCAGATCCACAGGTGGCCTCTTCGTCGTCACTCCAGGTGTCGTCGTCGTCATCCGCGTCGAGGGTGTAGTCAGCTGGGTCACAGGCGGTGCCGTTCAAGTTGGTCGCGCCTAGGCTGTCAGCCAATCCATCGCCATCGGTGTCGATACTGATACACGGATCGAGTGGATCCAAGTCATCATCATCGAGCACACCGTCGTTATCGTCGTCAGTGTCGAGGTTCGTGACATATGATGGCCACGATACTGTAACATCGTCAAGCCAGACTGTGTCGGTATTTCCAGAGATAATGGAGTCCTTGAAGTAGACCCAGTGGAAGTCGTGGGTTCCCGCAGCAACATTGTGCGTGTAGGTTCCTGAAGTCAATCCGGACCATCGAGCCACGTATCCTGAAGTGCGCGTACAACTTGTCGTATCGACGCAGAAGACTAGGAAGTCCCAGTTGCCCTCAGTAGATACATCGTAAGCGAAGCTGATCGAAGCCATGTCAGCGATTCCGTCACCATCAGTGTCGGTGTCATTGATCATGTTCCCTACAGTAGCAGACAGCCATGTGTCCTGATTGTCACCAATGTCTCCGCTCTCAACCGAATACATTCCGCTGATGACATTCGTGCTCTGGACGAACCATAGCGCGTCACCCGAAGTTGACCAGATTCCGCCTATTGAGCCAGATTCGAAGTCACCCTGGAATGCAGCAGGCGAGGTGTAATCCGCGATTCCGTCGCCATCAGTGTCGACAGACATTGTGCTGTCGAATGGGAAGGCGTCGTCTTCGTCGAGCACACCGTCGTTATCGTCGTCTGGGTCAG
>DUJH01000053.1:83664-83897 GCA_013329905.1 Candidatus Thalassarchaeaceae archaeon
GTGTCGTTGCAACCATCGTTGTCATCGTCGTCGTCAGCATTGTCGCCGATTCCGTCACCATCTGCATCAGAAGTCTCGGTCGGATCAAGTGGGAACTCGTCGTTGAGATCGTAGGTTCCGTCGTTGTCGTCATCGGTGTCTTGGATGTCACAATATCCGTCACCATCGCTGTCCAGGTACTCCGTAGAATCGAGCGGACAGTCGTCATTAACGTCGAGCCATCCGTCGTTGTC
>DUJH01000053.1:84073-84541 GCA_013329905.1 Candidatus Thalassarchaeaceae archaeon
TCCGTCGTTGTCGTCATCTGGATCTGTGTCCAGTCCGTCAGACTTGACCACCACGTTGTCGAGGTACATCACCTCTGTACCGGAGTTCGAAGCGAATTCGACAAGGAGGTATCCTGTGCCATCGACCTCGCCTGCGACTGTCGTCCAAACTCCCTCGTATGCTGGGAAGTCGGTGTCGATGTCGTAGCCGTTGGTGTCGAGCAGAACCGTTGTTGTGGTTCCAACCCAAGAGACTGTGATGTAGTCAGAGGATTCCCAGCCAGTGCTCGCAACGAATAGGTCGAGTGATACATGATCTGCGTCACTTACTGATCCGCTCATCAACTGGATGATTCCATCTGTGTCCGACATCTGATATCCTTGGTCGCCGTCTGTGAAAGCACCGACTGTCGAAGCATAGTTCGTGACACCGAAGTAGTCACCATCAGTCAAACAGTTGCTACCGGTCGAGATGTATGAAGCCGTGTA
>DUJH01000018.1:0-280 GCA_013329905.1 Candidatus Thalassarchaeaceae archaeon
ATGGTGACCATTGTCTGACATGATGGTGTGAAGGTGAGAGAATGGGCCGTCCGGTCCGGGCACCAGATTCCCTTGAGTCGAGAGCAATTCCATCGGTCCATCGTGGTCGAGAGTCTGGTAAACTCCGTCTGAGTCTAAGTATCCCATACGAATATCTCTGACTCGGCCAATTCCACTCGTGATCGCCGCGCACTTGATTCCATGCTCAGCCAAGCTCTGAATTGATGCGTGAATCTCCTCGCCGGGATCAAGTCGGAGAATGACGTCATCTCCTTCTCGG
>DUJH01000018.1:471-2451 GCA_013329905.1 Candidatus Thalassarchaeaceae archaeon
GAGAGGGAGTGCTTCAATGCCACGCAGGTTGTTTTTCCCTCTATCTCTCGCGATTATCGACCGTCTGCGTAGGCTGTTCTTCCAGTGGGCACGGCCCGCCCCCCTCAGAAGTTGCAGTGGAAGGGCTCAGCCCCTCATTTTGGCGACGTCAAGCGGTGAAACCCTCCAGTGGAAGCAGAGGGGTCGAGATTGCTACCCGCTTTGTTCATAGACCACGGGTTATCACTTCCCTCGCCCGGCGGTGAAATCAATGACGATGGCAGCACACGACTCCTCTGCGCGGTGGCGGACTTTCTTCAATGAAGCCAAGGAAGCGGAGATCGTTCTTCTTCTATCAAAACAGTCTGAAAACGCTGTTCTTCCAATCACTTTCCACGAGCTTCAGGCCTTTGACCCGGAGTTCGCTGAAGATGTGCTCATTGACCCGCGCAATATCATCGACAACGGACGTGACACGCTCACAGAGATCTGTCGAGAGCGCGGGGAGGATATTGATTGCCTGCTACGCGTGGGTGAGCTGCCCAAGGACAGCAGGCGCGACCTTCGTGATGTGGGCAGCCGTGACATTGGGAAATTACGCAGCGCTGAAGTGATTGTGACAAAAATAAGCGAGATCAAGCCTCGCATTCACCGCGCTGTTTTCCAATGCGAGGCTTGCGGCCACACAGTAGAGAAGATTCAGGACAACGAGCGCGAACTCAAGGAACCGCTCCGTTGTCCTGAGGAAACTGGCTGTGGAGAGTTGACAGGACGCTCTGGCGGAACCCGTTTTATATTGGTGATGAACGTCTCCAGAATGGTAAACAATCAGTGGATTGAGGTGCAAGAGGTTCCTGAGAACGTGCCGAGTGGAGCCCAGCCATCTCGCGCTCACGTTCTCGTTGAAGGCGAACTTGTCAACAAGCATCTCCCTGGTCAGAGGGTCATCATCAACATGATTCCTGTTGTTCATTCCGAGGTGAAGAGGAACAAGAAGACCCCTATGTTCGACATCATCTATCACCTCGTAAGTTCCGAGCACGAAAGCACTCCATTCACTGAGATCAAAATCTCTGATGAGGACCGAGAAGCAATCCTCGACGTCGCCTCGCGCCCAGACCTTTTGCAATTGATGCAGCGCTCGATAGCGCCGTCGATTTACGCTACCGGAGTCGTCCATTACGTCAAGCGTAGCCTTGCTCTACAGCTCTTTGGAGGTGTATCTCGCATCAATAAGGACGCGACCCGCTCTCGCGGTGACGTCCACATCTTGCTAATGGGTGACCCTGGTGTCGCTAAATCCCAACTTCTGAACTACATGTCGAAACTCTCACCGCGAGGCATGTTCGCGACCGGTGGTGGTGTCTCGGGCGCGGGTCTTACTGCCGCCGCTGTTCGCGACGACTTCGGTGGCGGCGGGCGCTTCGCCCTCGAAGCCGGTATTCTCCCACTTTCAGACCGTGGAATGGCGGCAATCGACGAATTCGACAAGATTAGCGAGGAAGATCGTCGCACCATGCACCCTGCTATGGAACAACAGCGCCTCGATGTCTCAAAGGGCGGTGTCAAAGCGACTCTGAACACCCGCTGTTCTGTATTGGCAGCCGCGAACCCGATTCGAGGGCGATTCACCAAGCGAGGCGCGAACGAGAGCGTGATGCATTCATTCAACGAGACAGGCCTTCCTCCTGCCCTCGCCTCTCGCTTTGACATCATCTGGATGCTTCGAGACGAGGTCCGAATCGATGCTGACGAGCGAATCGCTCGTCACATCCTCGAGGTCCGAACTCAGGGAATCAGTGAGTCGAAGATTGACGAAGCGATGGAATTAGACCTCCGCGAAGCCGATGAGGGTCAGATTTACGACGAAGGAGTTGATGGCTCGGAGCACCTCACCGTAGAGTTCCTTCGCAAGTTTATCGCCTACGCTAAGCGTAACATCCACCCCGATCTGAACGACGACGCGAAGGCGATGATTCTCGATTATTACACCAAGGAGAG
>DUJH01000018.1:2597-7017 GCA_013329905.1 Candidatus Thalassarchaeaceae archaeon
CAGTCTTTCGGCCGGGATGAGCAACAGTATGCTGAGACTGAGGTAATTCCGATTACTCCGCGTGCGCTTGAGGCTCTGATTCGCTTGACTGAAGCGCACGCGAAAATGCATCTTCGTAATATCGCCACAGCCGACGACGCGAAGATGGCGATGGCTATCTTCCGCCACTGGCGTGAGGAAGCAGGAATCGAGGATGAATCAGAACTGATGTCCGGGGTATCTGTTTCACAAAGGAACGCGGGTAATGTAGTCAGAGCAGTCTTGCGAGACCTGTGCACAGACAGGGGTGTGGCTGAACTCAACAACATCCTCAACCGCTGCGACAACCGAGGCGTCAAGGATTTCCAAGTCGAAGAGGTACTCTCCAAGATGCTTCAGAGTGGCGAACTCTTCAGTCCCCGCACCGACGAGTATTCCTTCGCCCGCTGAGCCTATGAGCGATGACCGTTCGCTTACCTTCGTGAGTAGCGGCGAGCCACGCGGCGATATCTCAAGACCCTCGGATCTCGATCCACTGGGTCTTGGCTTCATGTGCGGCCTCGAAATCCATCAGCAACTCAAAACCGGCAAGCTACATTCGCGTATGCCGAGCACACTCTATGAGATGGGAATCGATGAGATACCTCCAGATTGGCAACGGCAGAGCCGCCGCCTTCGAGCTGCGCAGGGTGAGAGCGGGCGTGTCGATGTGGCGGCGCGCTTTGAGGCGCGCCGCAACCGCTCCTTCGTCTATGTTCAGTCACCTAATTCGGGTTTGATCGAATTGGACGAAGCACCTCCACTATCTCATGACGAAGCAGCAGTTAGCGCTGCTCTGACAATCAGCGCGATGATGGATGCGAAGCCAGTTCCATTCTTGCAAGCTATGCGCAAGACGGTAATCGATGGCTCGAATACCAGTGGATTTCAACGTACGACGCTGATTGCGACCGACGGCGAGATCCAAACTGATTTGGGTGCCGTCGGCGTCGATGTAATCTGTCTCGAGGAGGATTCAGCCCGCAAATTAGACACTAAATCCACCGCGGGTGGAGAGGTTGTCATTTACACTCTCGATAGGCTCGGAGTGCCCCTTGTTGAGATTGCAACCGCTCCGGATGTGCAGACTCCTGAGCACGCTAAGGTGACGGCACTCGCTCTTGGAACAATGCTCCGCGACACCCGTATGGTGCGTCGCGGATTGGGTTCGATTCGTCAGGATCTCAACGTCAGCATCGCTTGCGGTGATCGAGTCGAAATCAAGGGTTGTCAAGATCTAGATTGGATTCCTCGAATCATCCGACTTGAGATGGCCCGCCAATTACACATGTTTCGTCTCGCGTCCGAACTTCGTTCCGAGGCGGGCCTTCCAGCGCTTCCAAGCGACCGACGCGATGATCAAACTCCTGTTGAAAATCGCGTCGCCAAAGCCGCAGCAGCTCGAATTCCTATGCAGCTCCAAGATGTAACTGGCGCCTTTGTCGACTGTACATCGACGATGATTGAGCGAGCACTGGCCAAGGGAGATAGCGTCAAATCAACAATCTTACCAGGCTTCGCCGGCCGAATCGGAACCAAGCAATTAGACGAGGAGGATTCTCAACTACCTCGCCTCGGCCGAGAACTTGCCAGCGCCGCCAAATTAGCTGGCGTCGCTGGAATTTTTCACTCCGACGAACTACCAGCCTACGGAATCGACCAGAAAGAGGTCGACACAATCAGAACAGCCCTCGAACTTGACGAATCAGATGCGTTTGTCCTCTGTGTAGCACCTGAGTGGCAAGCTGACCTCGCCCTTGAATCAGTAATTACTCGAGCACGCCAAGCCTACCATCGTATTCCGCAAGAAGTCCGCAACGTCGTCATTCGCAAGGGAGCGCCTGAAGACGGCACCACTACCGCCATGCGACCACTCCCCGGCGGCGCGCGGATGTACCCCGAGACCGACATCCCGGTAGTACCTCTAGACGAACAACGCTGGTCGAGTATCAGTGATGATCTACCACTCAACAGAACCCAGAGAACCGAGCGATTGAGCGCCTATGACATATCTACCAACCAAGTAGAAGCTCTCCTTGGAGCCGAACTTGATGATGTCCTCGTCACCGCTGTAGAAGGTGGTACTTACGACTGCCCGAGCGTCCCTGCTAAGGCAATGGCATCAGCCATGCTCGACAATACTCGATTGGAGATCGCCGAAGGTACCGATTACGCAACCGATGAGATTCCTTGGCCCATTCTGACACTAGCCATCTACGCGCGCGAAGAAGGAATCATCACTCGCGAAGGTCTCGTATCGATGACTCGAACTCTTCTGCTTGAAGGTCCATCATTCACTACCACAGAGTTCGAAGATCGTCTCAAATGGTTTGCAGCAAGGGCCGAGCAAGACGGCTTCACTCCAGCCGATTCATCAGCAGTCGAGGATGCTGTCAACGCCGTCCTTGCCGATCGCGTCGAGTTCGTAAAAGAACGCGGCTTAGGTGCAATCGGGCCACTCATGGGAATGGTCATGGGCAAATTAGGAGGTTCTGCCGACGGTAAGATCGTCAGCCAGACCTTGAAGCAGAAAATCAATGATATCTTGGAAGATTGATTGCTTTCAGGCAACTGTTCAACCCGACTAAATTGATAGACTTTACACCCAGCCATCCACCTCCATGGCGACGAATCTTAAACCTGCATCCATCGTCGTCGTCGTCGTTCTCATCATCCTCACTCCAACCATCCAGAACGAACTCCGCGACAAAGCTGCAACCTACGTCAACGATAGCGAATCCTCACATGATGGACTACCTGACTCATGGGATAACCAACAGGTGCTTTGCGTAATTTTCCCAACCGAAGCACCTCACACCGAGTTTGCAACAGGCGTCACCATGATCGAAACCGATGGAGCCACACTCGGCGTTAACACCGACTTCAACGGAACCGGTGCTTGTGTTGGCGGCTTCACTGGCTATACTGAGGGCATGTCCCTCTTCCTCGACGCGACGAATGGTACTGATGGCAATCTCGCAGTCGGCTACGACATGGGAGACTGGGGCCCCTATGTTCACACAATTGGTGGACTGAACGCCAACAATCTCACCGGAGATTTCACAGGAGCCTACTGGGAATTGCACCACAATGGGGAAATTTCTATGGTTGGAATAGGCGATGTTTTGCTCTCCGAAGGTGATGTCCTTCTCTGGCGCATCGGCACATGGTGAGTGTGTAATTCAGCAACCATGAAGAGGGTCCTGACATCCAGACAGACGGGGTTACTCCATGTACGACTTCCACAACATCGCTTTGACACCGACTCAGGCATTCCTACTGAACGTTGGAATCATCTCCGTGATTGTTCTCGCATTACTTCGAAGTGAGCGTAAATTGGATGATTCTAACCCTCTTGCGATGCTCGCGATTCTGGCTGTTTTCGGCATCGCTGGAAGAGTCCTATTCGAGCCCCTCCCTAACGTCCAGCCTGTGACTGTAATCGTGTTACTGGCTGGTATTTACTACGGCGCCCCACGTGCGCTTGCTCTCGCAGGTATCATCGCTCTCGTCTCAAACGTCGCTGTCCTCGGCCACGGTCCTTGGACGCTATTTCAGGTCGCTGGATGGGGGACTGTCGGCCTTGCTGGCGCTTTGTTTGCCGACCGACTTCTGAAGGATGGCGAGCTACAATTGCACCGAGTTGCAGCGCTCGCCATGATTTCTGCAATTGCTTTCAATTGGATTGTATCTTCGAGCATCCTGTTGAAGACTGATGTATCGATGCTCGCGCCTTACTTGTTGAATGGATTACTCTACGATCTCTACCACGCTGTTGGCAACCTCGTCTTCGTCGCGTGGCTCGCAGCCCCGCTGGGCGAGATCATGTTGCGCCATAGGGTCAAGCCAAGCGCCGAAGCGGTGAGCGAAGTTGTCTCGAACTGAGCTCACAATGGTCCTTGTGACCCGAGCCGACCTCAAGCTATCCAAAGGCAAGTTGGCTGCCCAGTGCGGTCATGCAGTGATGGAATGTGCACTACGTGCCAAGAAAGAGTCACCGCGAGAACTCGACCGCTACCGGCGCGAGGGGGCTCGCAAAATTGTTTGTAAAGCGGCCGATGAAGAGGCCCTTCGAAAGATTCTTGCTCATGCCAAGTCAGCAGGCGTCATCGCATATCTGGTGAAGGATGCGGGCCATACGGAGATACCTCCTGGAACGGTAACGGTCGTAGGACTTGGGCCAGGTCCGCGCGGTGAAATCGACAAGATCACCGGCCATCTCCAACTCATGGGATAAGCGCCTGATTCGCTCCTATCCAACTGTTCCGTGGCTATCCACCGGCACAGCTGAAACCGAGTGTCCCTCCTGAAACCAAAGAAGCCCCCACAGAGGGAATCCTCCGAGGGGGGTGTTGAGATTCGGCGAGGCTGGGAGACCGAAGTCCCCCAGCCTGCCTTACGT
>DUJH01000020.1:0-2011 GCA_013329905.1 Candidatus Thalassarchaeaceae archaeon
TGGTGGATTCTATACCCAACATTCGCAGTCATCGCGAGCGCTTATGGAACCACACCCGATAAGCCAGTAAGATTCCTAGTTCCATTCACCTTGATCTGTGCTGCTCTAATGGGTCTCGCATGGGTTCCAAGTGAAATCAACTATCATAGTGAAGTTCCTCTCTTGAATCTTGCAAAGGCCATGCTGATTGGATATGCTGCCTACGGAGCTTCATTCTATTATTGCTCGATCTCAGAGGAGTACAAGGCCAATCGCCTCAGATCGTACATCGCTATCGGGGCTGTAATCACATTCTTCTACGCGATTATGATAATGGATCCTCCAGAGTTTGTCAAGTCCTTCGCGGAGACGATAGGTGGAACACCTGCTCAAGAAATGCGTGAGGCCATTATCGCTGGAGAAGTGGTTCCGAGTACCCTCGACAAACTAGCGGGAGACGGTATCAAAGCCTCTCAATGGGGAGGTCTATTCGTCAACCTCATCGTAGCCACAGCAGGCTGTGTACTTGGTTTTGGAATTGGAGTGGTGCTGGCGTTTGGACGTCAGAGCAACCAGCCGTTCTTCAGTATTCCATCAATCCTTCTAATCGAATTGGTTCGATCAGGTCCTCTAATTTGTTGGCTTTGGTTCGCCGTCTTCTTGATGCCTGATATGATGGATCCATTCTATGACGCAGAGGACATCATACGAATGCTGCTGATGTTCGGTATATTCGGAGGATGTTACATTGCAGAGGTGTTGAGAGGGGGCTTGCAAGCTGTCGACAGTGGACAAAAGGAGGCTGCGCTTGCACTAGGTCTCTCTCCTTTCCAGATAAAGTTGCAGGTAGAATTACCCAACGCAGTTCGAACCACCCTTCCTTCAATTGTCAGCGTCTTCATCGGGCTATGGAAGGACACGACTCTACTTTTCATCATCAACATCCTCGACTTCTTCAAACTGGCAAAGGACCTACCTGCTACAGACTTGCGATTCCTCGGTAACTTCCTAGAACCGTTGTACGTCACTGCCCTTGTATTCTGGGTGTTTGCATTCTACCTATCCAGGGTCTCGATGAAGATCGAGAAGGGTCTTGGACTGGTCAAAGAAGGAGGAGGCGAATTAGCATGAGTGAATACGATAAGGACGAAAAACCAGGAACCGAATATGGCGATACAATCATAGAAACTAGTGGAGTGAAGGTTAACTTCGGAGATTTCTGGGCGTTGAAAGGAATTGATATTAGCATTAGAAGAGGCGAAATAATCGTCATTCTCGGTCCTTCTGGGTCAGGAAAATCGACGTACATCAGGACATTGAACCGACTCCAGCCTCATAATGGTGGAACTATCAAGATCGATGGGATCACTGTTGATGATGAGACATCGGTTAAGGATCTCAAATACGTTCGATCCGAGGTTGGTTTCGTATTCCAGCAGTTCAATCTCTTCCCACACCTAACTATCATGGAGAATATTACGCTAGCTCCGATGAAAGTCAAGGGCATGTCGAAGCGTGAGGCTGAGGCCAAAGCCATGAAATTGCTCGAGAGAGTTGGAATCCCTGAGCAGGCCTACAAGTATCCGAGCGGACTTTCGGGCGGTCAACAGCAGCGTGTGGCAATTGCCCGTGCTTTGGCAATGGATCCGAAGATAATGCTCTTCGATGAGCCGACGAGTGCTCTCGACCCAGAGATGATCAAGGAAGTTCTTGACGTGATGGTCGATCTCGCAAAGCGAGATATTACGATGATTGTTGTGACCCACGAAATGGGCTTCGCGAAGGAGGTCGCAGACCGTTGCATCCTCTTTGACGAGGGACATCTCATTGAGGAAGCGGCTCCAGATGAGTTCTTCTCAAATCCAAAGCACGAAAGAACCAAGCTATTCCTAGAGCAAATTCTTTGATATCGATGCTGGGGAAATCACGATAACCTACTCCTCTCAAGCCGTAATATGCTTGAGGTGGTTACAGAGTACCTTGACCTTGTCGAGGATGCAGGAACCCTCGCACAACTTGGCGTAGGCCTAGG
>DUJH01000020.1:2241-2373 GCA_013329905.1 Candidatus Thalassarchaeaceae archaeon
GATTGAGAAGAGCGAGAATCTCTATGACGATCGCGTATTCGTTCTCGCCACACCTCTGTTGAACATCGGCGTCTTGCTTACTGGAATCTGGATAACATTCCAATGGTCCTACGAAGCGGATTCATTCTACCG
>DUJH01000020.1:2596-2958 GCA_013329905.1 Candidatus Thalassarchaeaceae archaeon
TCCCTCGTCGATGAATTCATCCCTCCGATTTTCCAAGAGATCGACGACAGAACTCATCTCGACCTTTCGACGATGCAAACAATTTCAGTCAGCGCCGCTAAGGTCATCGCTTGGCTCGCAGCAATCCTCCTCGCGCTCGACCAGATGAACATTGACCTCACACCGATTCTTGCCTCTGCCACTATCTTAACCCTCATCGTCGGCCTTGCCTTACAAGAGACTGCAGGGAATCTGGTGTCAGGGATGTTGATGCTCATCGATAAGCCATTCGCGAAGGGAGACAAGGTAATCGTCAAGGGCGTCAAAGGAAAGGTCGTCGACGTAGGAATCATGACCACCAAGATCCGCACTGGCAATGAGCG
>DUJH01000020.1:3229-7778 GCA_013329905.1 Candidatus Thalassarchaeaceae archaeon
CTCGATCAAGACCCCGAGTTGGTAAAGAAAATCATGAAGAAGGCAATAGATGATTGTGATTACACCGTAGACTACCACAAAACCGAGGTTCTGCTCTATGATATCACCGAGACCGCTCTAGTTTACCGCCTCGATTGCTGGGTCTCTGATTACAATAAGGAGCGTAAGGCCAAGGATTGGATTCTCATCGAGATTCTCAAGCAATTTGAGGCACAAGGAGTCTCAGTTCCATTCCCGCACCTGACTGTCAAGCGTGAGGAATGAATCGCCTCTTCAGCGGTGTAATTCTTCGATTATGCCCCTCAACTCATCACTCAGAGTTACAGATTCGCCTCGCTCGAAATCATACAAGACAATCGTGCACTCTCCACTTGCACACAAATCCCCAGCGCCATCGTGAACGATGTTCTCCAACTTGAAACTAGAATTGCCGATACTCGCAACTCTAGTCGCAACAGTGACAGTATCTGGATAGTGAATCGGTTTGTGATAATTGACGCTGAGATTGGCTAGAATTGGACCGTGCGTCTTCGAGCCCCCAGTTCGCAAGTCCACCATCTGGAAGAGATCGACGCGAACTGTTTCCATCCACCTCAGGTGTCGGGTATTATTCACGTGACCGAGGGCATCCATATCGCCCCAATGAACCACGAATTCGCGCACGACGGGAAAGCCTTCCATGAACTATCGCGAACCGCGAGTGAATATGGATTTCACCCAGAGTTGGAAGATGCAGAGTTCACTAATCAATCCAGTGTTCCACTCTGTCGAGCATGGTGCTTCGGAAAGTCAACAATTGCAACTTTGGCCCCTTGATATCCACGGTCAAAGTCGAACCACGGGTAAAATGAGTCTCGTCCCAACCATCGCTGACCACGTAACCTCTGTGCATATCGCTGGTCAGCACAGTCGGCTCCGTAGTCCATTCCCAGTAGGAGCCGTCATCACGGCGCTCAGCCCGAGGTAAATCGCGCGCGACATACAGATAATGGTCATCAATTTCAGTCGAGGGAAAGGTAGTACCCTCGATATTCGCGACATTCCTGAACCAAGCACCTTGACCGAGGAATGTCGAAAACAAACATCCTGAGGAATATTGCTTGCAGTCGGCCCCTTCGCCTCGCTGCAACCTATATTTCGAAGGCTGATATTGATGCGTATTCGCAACTAGTAAATCGTTGAGCGCGGGGTCACATCGAATTCTATTCCCGCTCGTCGTCACAATCTCAGCCTGTAAGCGCGGCAAATGGTTGACGATTGCCTCACCGGCAATTGCGGCGCGGATGTCCGCGCCGAAGCTACTGGGGTCACTTCCCATGTAGAATCCATACGAACCCTCAGAGTCCAGCGAGCGAGGGTGTGAATTGACTCCCATGACTGGAGTTTCGGAGTCAACCGAGTGAGCAATCGAGGTTAGCGTTCCATCTCCACCCAATACGACAACTAATTCTCGGCCAATGAAATCAGCCCGACGAACCGTCTCTCGAGCGGAGTAATCGACACGCAAATCGCTCTCAGCAACAAGTGCATCCAATTCTGACCGAATGGCATCGAGGGCTTGATCGTGCACCTCCTCGAAGTTCTTCTTGTAGACTACGAGCACATCCTGAATCACGATTCAACCCTCCATTCTCATCAACCGCGTCAAGCCCGTTCCATATAGGAGCGACGCAGGCGCCGAGAGCGCCTGAGTCGGCCAAAAAAGCAGCATTCTTGGCCGACACTTGAAGCATAGTCTCATCAGCGAATGGTGTCGCCATCGAAAATGATGAGGGCGGCGCTATTGGGTTTGATTCTGCTTGCGCCGGCGCTGGCGGGCTGCCTCGAAGTTCCTATCGAAACTTGCGAGGGAACCGAGTGCTTCCCCTTCGACAATGACGTCCTGAATGAACTCCTTTCTAATCCGGAAGCACTCGACGTGATACTTCTCACCGCCAATCACGAACGACTTCGCGTCGAATCTTCGACGACTTATGTGACCGAGACGCAACAAGGCGAGATACACTGGAGTGTCTCAAAGGACGATGATGCTAATCTGCGTTCCATAGCACTGAGATTCAGCCTAGGAACGACCTCTATCGACACCGAAGTCATCGAAGGCACCGATACGACGAATATCAGACTCGGAAACGTCTGGTATGAGGGCCGCGATGCCGTCCCTGAATACAAAGATCCATTCTTCGACATCGCGCAGCAAGCCACTGAGAACCCCGATGGCCTCTGGCCGTCCTTTGGCTTCGATACAACTGCGATTTCTGATCTCTCCTGGACCATCACGCACGATCTCGAATCACTCGAACAGATTGCCAGTGCAAGAAACGCCACCCATAGCATCATTCTCGTGCTCAAGGGAATGCCACCACAAATCGTTGGAATCGAATTGTATGGTGATGACGACTCCGCCTTCGTCATGACAATCGAAACTGGTGACGGAGTCACTCTCGAATTGCAGGAAGGTCTCCCCCGCTCTCCCATCGAATTCACCGTATCCGAACCATTCGCATTAGACGATGAAGTCACAGTTTGGGGCGGAGGAGTTCCATCTGGATTCACCTCCGAAACTGACCCCAGTGAGTTGGAGTTCCACGGGGTCAGCACGGCCAGCGACGGAGAGGAAACAACCTCGCTGGCCATGATGAATTTCGCCGATCTAACAACAAACATCACCGATGATTCTGGTGATTGGTGGGCATTCACTTGGTTGGATTCTAATTCAGACACTTGGTTCTCAAGCGGCGACCTCTACGAAATCCGCACCAATTCAACAGCAGAGGTCGAAGTCAGAATCTTCGACCTCTGGGCTAACTCCTGGACTGGAGAACGCGGGCTTCCTAACGAGTAATTTCGTAATTCTCCGTCTAAGGGTTGAAGGCAGACGGAGTAATTCTTACCACTGATGTCCGAGTTCTCGGAAGACGAACCCCTCGAAGATAGATTACGCCGATTGATGCTCCGCATCGACGCTCTCTCTCATGAGGCGTCGGCGGCGGCGTCCGACAAATTCAGCAGTGTTTCAGCGGATTTCTCCGACCGAATGGAAGAGATGGGTGAGGATCTCAAACAGCGTCACGAGGGGCTTAGAGAGAGGGCTACAGAGAGGCGGGCAGAGAAGAAACGAGTGGTACGCGACACTGCACCACCTGTGGTCGATGCGACCGGAGGGATAGGTCAATCCAAGGTGGTCGAGCCAATTCCGACAGGATTGATGGTTTATTCAGAACCTAAACCGGGGTTAATGAGTAAAATTTCTACGGCTTTCTTCAACCATATGCAATACACCTTCCCTGCAATCATCTTGTTTAGTTCAGTCATTTGGATTGGCTATTATGCCGAGGCCACCATCGTGGGAAGAGTCCTCGAATCATTCAGTGATGTGTCTGGCATATCGAAGTCAGCAATCTCTCTACTCTTCTTCTGGGGCTGGCTTCCTGGAGTAATTCTGACATTCCCATTATTCTCTGGTTCCGAGGCGCAATTGACAGGTATGCTCGACCTTGTCTCATTGATGCTTATTCTCGGTTCAATTGGATTCATTTATCGAATTCGGTTATCTCCTGCATTAGTAATCACAGCGCTCGGAATCGCTCTTGTTGGTCGCATTGCGATTCCGTTACAAGAAGGTGCGGTTTTAGGAGATCTCGCAATTCTTGAATTGGTGACGATTATGTTATTCACGATTTTATTCGGATTCCTCTTGACCCTGCCCCTTTTCTCCAAAAAGGATTCCACCCCTGCTGAAATCGGTCTGCAAATCGACCATGAAATTCTTACTTCGGAATCCGATTATGAGAGCGAAGCCTCAAAGCAGGCGATGGAATTCTTGTGGTACGATTCGGATATGTCAGACCCCACTGAGACACTACCCAGACCAAAGAGGCCACGCGGAAGATCAGAGTATGAAATGTATGAATGGGTACTTTTACTCGTCAATTTGGTATTGTGGCCAATCTCAATTATTTCGACTATGGTTGTTGGGGCAAATACCGAGTTCATGGGCATGGGGCCGTTCAATTTCGATGAGAATTGGCTGCTACTAATCGGCGCGTGGGCCCCAACCGCGTTCTTCTTCTATCTGCTATATCGCATGGACGCCGCCGCGCGCGACGGTCAGACCTACCACATGGAGAAGGTCGGATATCAGGAAGCTATGACTCGATACACCGAGGCAAAGAATGCCTATCTTGAGCTATTGACGCTAAAAGCCGAGGTGCGCAAGCAAGAGATAATTGATGAAAATCCAAGCCTCGATCTCGGCTCAACTCCACGTTCAACCGAATAATCTGGACTTGGCACAAACCATTCCTCCGTGGACTGGGCAACATCCTTTCCGTAGGTGAGG
Organism: Candidatus Thalassarchaeaceae archaeon; assembly: GCA_013329905.1. Taxonomy (GTDB): domain Archaea; phylum Thermoplasmatota; class Poseidoniia; order Poseidoniales; family Thalassarchaeaceae; genus MGIIb-O1; species MGIIb-O1 sp8684u. Next base: position 7,569 of record DUJH01000020.1, read on the forward strand.
TTGAAGCGCCGTCCATTCACAGGTCAATGCATGGGCGAGGTGTCACACCCTCTAATGCGCTTGTTGACGCATCTGAGGGAATTTAGAGGCCGGGTCTGGCTGGCTTCGTTCTGCTCAGTGATGAACAAATTCTGGGATCTCGCACCACCTATTCTTATTGGAATGGCAATTGATGTCGTCGCCTACAAAGAAGATTCTATGTTAGCGAGT
>DUJH01000059.1:0-733 GCA_013329905.1 Candidatus Thalassarchaeaceae archaeon
ATCATGTCAGACAATGGTCACCATGTCCATGGTGGGCATCTGTATCATGCGACGATTCATGTGGTCGGTGAGCTGCACCTTCGAGTGATGGATGCTGAATCGATGAATCGTGAGCCGACGGATACTGATTTCGTGGCTTTGAAATTCTGCGGAGCGGAGTGATTCGGTGAAGATTCTCTGGGCTCATGGCTTGGAGAGTTCTGCCGATGGGTCGAAGCCAACCTGGATGATTGAGAATCTCGGCTGGGATGTTGTTTCGCCAGCGATGAGTAAGAATGGTTGGACCATCGCTGAACAGACCGAAGTCGTCGTTCGGGCAATTGAGGAGAATGACGACCTCGATGTCATCATGGGGTCATCATACGGCGGGCTTGCAATCGCAAATGCTGCGGCGAGATTTCGCGACCGCCCCCTTCGACTAGTCTTGATGGCTCCCGCCTTCGGCCTCGCCGAGAACTTCCGTGCTCAAGCCGGCGAGGCCGGTCTGCGCGAATGGGAAGAGAGTGATTCACGCGCTTACTTCCACCATGGCTTCGGCCACGAGGTCAAGTTCGGCTGGGATTTCATCACAAGCGCCGATGAGATGTCATGGCCGAACCTACACCATCCGACAGTCATCATCCACGGAGCGTCGGATGACATCGTCCCAATCGAAGCATCAAGAAAAGTTGCAGGTTCAACCGATTGCGTGGAGTTAATCGAGGTAGAAGATGGACATAGGTTAGCAGAATCT
>DUJH01000059.1:1053-3868 GCA_013329905.1 Candidatus Thalassarchaeaceae archaeon
CGATCTGAGCGAGCCAAACTCAACCGTGCGTTCTGCTCCACAATCAGCACAGTAATTCCCTCCGAGCGCAGCGAATCGATGCGCTCGATAATCTGCTGCTGATAAAGCGGAGAAAGAGCAGCAGTAGGCTCATCCAGTAACAAGAAGGTCGGGTTGGATATGAGCGCCCGAGAAATAGCCAACATCTGGCGCTCACCACCCGAAAGAGAGGCTGCAAGATCGTGAGTACGATCGCGCAAATCAGGGAACATATTCAGTGCGCGCTCGATCCTTTCATTCAGTAACTTGGTAGGCAATTTATTGCCACCCATCTGCAAATTTTCGTGCACAGTCAGTGAAGGAAAGACGTTGTTGACTTGAGGGACGTAGGCAATTCCACGGTTGACCAATTGGTCGGTTCGCCAGCCAGAGACCTCGTCTCCGTTGTGAGCCACAGAGCCTGAGTAATGCGTTGCTATGCCGAAAATTGTCTTGATGAGAGTCGATTTGCCGCAGCCGTTTGGACCGATGATAGTTACGAATTCTCCCTTGTCGACGTAGAGGTCGATATCGTAGAGAATCTGCACAGAGCCGTATCCACCGTTGAGGCCCTTGACCTCGAGAATGCGTTCGCTCATTCTTCTTCACCTCCTTCTTCCGATTCATCGCCTACCGCTCCGAGATACGCTTCGATAACCGCACGATTGCTTCGAACCTCGTCCGGAGTGCCGACCATGAGAATTTCCCCCTCTTTCATGACGACGATTCGGTCGACTCCTTGACGTAGGATGAAATCCATATTGTGTTCGATAATCAGGACTGAAATTCCAGTCTCATCGACAATCTTTCGCAGATTATTGAAAATCTTGAGAGCAAGAGGGCCGGCGACACCAGCAACCGGTTCGTCGAGCAGTAAGAGCTGCGGGTCGCCCATCATCGAGCGGCCGATATCAACGAGTTTCGACTGGCCGCCAGAAAGCTCGCTCGCGAGGTTATGAGCCATATGAGGAACCTCAAGCTGGTCGAGAACCTCGTAGGCGCGAGCCAAACGAGCCTCCTCAGCGGGTCGCGTGAATGGCCAAAGAATCGCTTTGAGAGGTTGCGGTTGGAATTGCTGACGTGGTGGCACTAACAGATTCTCAATCACTGTCATTTGCCGCCACAAACGCGTATGTTGGAACGTGCGAGTGAAGCCCAAGTTCTGGATTTCATCAGGGCGCATCTCCGAGGCGTCCTCGCCGAAGACTGCAACCTTGCCTGAAGTCTGCTGAAGCAGCCCACTGATGCAATTGAATGTCGTCGATTTACCACATCCATTCGGCCCAATCAATCCAACGAACTCACCCGGTCCGACCTCAAACGAGACATCCTTGACAGCGACGAGTCCGCCGAATTCCTTTCTCAGGTTCTCGACTTTGAGCACTGGTTCACTCACTTGAATCACCTCCTTCGCTACCCGCTTCAGCTGCTTGCGGGCGATCCGGGCGGCTCGGAACCTCTGGCAACAGTCCCTTCGGGTTGAACTTGAGAGAGAAGAGGATTAGGAAGCCAATGAGAAGGACCTTGACATAGGCCATATCGGCTTGCAATCCGCTGGCGAATGTTTCATCGATGGATCGCTGACCCATCATCAAGCCAGTGAAAGTAAATGTGACTGCGCCGGCAAAACCGACTTCGCGTAGCCCAGCTTTACCTGTCAGCCAACCCAACAGAGCGAGCACGAGGAAGACCATGACGACCCCCCACGAGTCCACTACTAGCCATTCAAACAGGCTATCGATATGTCCCGCCGTAGTGTGCAAGGGCAGGTCGGAAGATCCTTGACCGGCGACGAGGACGTTGAAGACGAATTCCATCAAGACGATGATGAAAGCGCCGACGACCATGCCTCGGTTATTGGCAGCGCCACCAACGATGAATGCTGCCCAGACGAGGAATGTCGACCTAGCTGGCATCATGTGATTGGGCTGGAATCCTGTCAGCTTCCAAGCCCAAAGCGCACCGGCAAAGCCAGCGATTGCCGCGCCGAGCGCTAGGCTCGCCGCCTTGTGTGTGAGAACGTCGTGACCATGGTGCTGCGCGACCTCTTCATCCTCACGGATGGCGCGCAGAATGCGACCCCACGGAGAAGCGAGGATAGTATCAAGCAACCACCAGACGAAGATGGTACTGAGGATGCCAATGACTGCGAGTAGCATCATGTAAGGCGCCGCCTGGTCGAGATTCATCAAGTCACCAATAGATACCGCGGGACTCGACAAATCGACAGCATCGCGGCAGTCTGATGGTTCCATCCTTTGGATGATATCGTCAGCAGTGCCAAGTGTCGCATCAAGTCCGGCAAGAGGTGCCTTATTCGGCACGTCCGAGCCACAAAACCACCATGATTCACCAGGTAGAGTGTAGCGTGAAATTCCTATTGAGGAACCCCACGATCCAGCTCTAAGTAGGGGTTCGCCGGCTAGTAGAACCCTGACGATCTCGCCGAGCGAAATCGTAACGATTGCGAAGTAATCCATCCGAAGACGCGCTGTCGGATAAGCCAACATCCATCCCGCCAGCGCCGCTACCAAAACCGCTACAATCGTCGCGGGAATAACCGGCCAGTCGTATCCGTGGAGTTCAGAGGGAGCACTGAGGATACCGACAACAATCGATCCAATTCCCACGAAGAAAATTACACCGAAATTCACCATACCAGTAACACCAGTGTGCAGGTTGAGTGAGAAAGCCATGAGGGCAAATATGGAGAGAGTTACCAAAACATTCGATACTTGTAGAGTCTTGATGAAGCGCATTCCATCTTGCTCAGCAACCGGAAGCCAAGCCAAGAATA
>DUJH01000059.1:4149-10219 GCA_013329905.1 Candidatus Thalassarchaeaceae archaeon
GGGCGACGTAAATTATCAGTCAGGGAGTCGATTATGGGGCCAACTCTCTTCGGGATTGAATCAAGGTGAGTCGCTAATTGCTTCATTGAAATCGTGAGATTAGAGAAGCCGGTGCCTGTGGATGAAGTAGCGTCTTCGAACTTCGAGATGATTGGGCGGAGAGGATCGTCATCGCGGCCTTGTAGCAAGTAAACGCCTTCGACAATCGCGACAAGCCATACGAGTAGAGGCAGAGCTGGCCAAATGATATCGCCGAGCGTTGAAATGATATCGAGAAGCATCATTTCTCCGGACATCAGATCATACCATTTCTCATTCATGGATTGGAGATGCTCTGTAGCCCAACTCTCATGCAGATAAGGTGCAACATCGCTCGGTGGTGAGTCGATATTAGCCTCTGTAAATGGGGAATCGGTGATAACAAGAGTTCCATCAGTTCTACCTGTGACTAATTCGAGATTAGAGGAGACACCTTCGTTGCCCTGACAGGTTTGAGAGCAAGCACCTTCAGAGAAGGAATTAGCACCAATGAAATTCGAGAGTCGGTGGAAGACATAGGCTCCTATGCTTGCAATCATCATCGATTGCCCGCGAGACTCCTTGCGCTGCTGCATATTATGCAATCCGAACATTCCCGTTGGAAGGAAGGCCAAGACCGCGCCGGTCTTCTTGCTAGGCGCCGAAACCTGTTCCGCGCGTTTACGAAGTCGGTTGACCTTCCATTTCTCATAGGCATCGCCAATTCCCTCGGGCATAATCATCAGAATGGCGACGAGGAAGATGTAGGGCATGACACCATCGAGAGCTGTGTAATTTGAACGCTCGAGGGGGAGCCCTATTCCAATTAAGACAGGAGATGAGAGGGCTCGGACGAAACCGACGATAATCGAGCCAATGATAGCACCAGGAATCGATCCTATCGTACCGAGGACAATGACGGCGAATGAGGGGAGAAGTAGACTGAAAGCTGTCTCTGGTGTGAAGCGCAGCGTCATCGCAAAGATAGCTCCACCCATACCCGATAGGCCAGCCGAAAGGAAAGCGCTAGTCATCTGCACGTTCTCGACGTTAATGCCGCTAGAGGCGGCTAGGTCGGGGTTGTCGGCCACAGCACGCATGCGGCGGCCGAGCCTTGTCTTGTTGAGGAGAATCAGAAGGAGAATCACCGAGGTGAAAATCACGACCGGCATTGCTCCCTTGTAGTAAGCATAGCCGGTCGTCGCTTGGTCGACACAATTGGTCGCCAAATCATACGTCTCAAAGAGCGGTTTGCTACCTTCGACGACTATTCGTTCTCCACCCTCAGCATCGCAGGAATTCAGAGTGTATGTAGAACCCTCATCGATGCTGCGATCTCCGAGGTAAAATCGCAACTTGGTAGTGGGAATGTCCCAACGAAGGGACGGGAGCCGCCAATCAGCGTCTGGTTCGAACATTTTCTTTCCCGCACCGAATCGTAAGTAGACCAAGGCGCGAAGGATTAGAGCGATGCCGAGCGAGGCGATCATCATCACTTGGGGTGAGGCGTTTTTCTTGCGAAAACCACGGTAGACCAAACGGTCGATGACGATTCCAGCGATTCCAGTGAGAACGAAGGCACCAAGGATGGTCCATAGCAGCAATGACCAGACCAGAACACCGTCACGTGGTGCAGAAGCCAATGGGTAGAATTGGTCGACCCAGACCATGACCATGGACAGATACATACCAATCATGAAGAATTCAGATTGTGCGAAATTTCCGTATCGCTGGACCTTGTATGTCAGCGTCAGGCCGACTGCTATCGCCAGATAAGTAGTAGACCATGTCAGTGTGCCGACACCGATAGAAATCAAATCGAGTGTGATGATTGCATCATCGGACATCCCTTTGAACAGGATATCTAGAGTCAAGTAGACTATGAAGAGAAGAAAGAGTGGTGAACAAGCGATTCCTATCGAGCGAGCGGAACTTTCTGGGACATCGTCGAAGAGGATCTTGATGAGCATAAATCCGCCCGAAATTGCGAGGACGATCTGAAGGAGCCAGACCATGTCATTCGGAATACCGCCACTCAGAACCTTGTCAAGGAGATTAAGCGAGCCGAAACTGTAGCGAAGACCGCCCCAGGCATCGACCATTATTACCAGCGAGACGATTAATCGACGCTGGCCACGATTGAGGGAATTCCAAACGGATTTGACAGATTCTATCATCTGGCACACCGTTGGGAATTAGAATTCAGTTTCAACTCTGCAGTTTCAAAAATGGTGGGGGTTAGGGGGGCCCCCCAGCGGGTATTTCCCGCTGGGGAGCTTTACGTTCCCAGTGCGTGTTCTTTACGAGTTCACGCGTTTTGCACGCCGGCGTCGCGCGACCAGAATCGGTCGCAGTCGAACGACACAGCGCCGTCGGCGACGTTGAACGTACCGACGCAGTATCCGTTACCAGCTACATCTCCAACAGCATCGAAGCTGTGGACGCCACTAGCACCAACGAAGCCTTGGCCCGTTGCTTGAATCAACTGGGACATTGTGGTACCTTCAGGTGCAGATGCACCTGCGAAGTACGCGTATCCCATGATGATCATAGCATCGAATGCCTCAGCGGTGTAGATACCACCAGCACAGTCTGGAATTCCGCCACAAATTGCGGCGAACGCCATCGAGCGCTCGTTTGGTGTAGCAGATGCTGGCTTGGTAGCAACTATTCCGTCACAGATTGAGTTGTCTGCCATAGTGGCACAAAGTCCCTCTTCAGCAACTCCATCTCCACCGTAGATTGCACCAGCGAATCCTTGAGCAGATAACTCCTCAACGATTGCAGCACCATCTGCAGCGTACGAAATCAACATTACACTGTCACAGCCACCATCGACAACTGACTGAACCTGAGCGGTGAAGTCGGTATCGGTGTCAGCATAGCCTATCTTGGTGCAGAGTGTGTTACCTGCATCTGTCCAAGCTGCATCGAACGAGTCTGCGAGACCTGAACCGTAGTCGTTGGACATGTGCAGAAGTGCGATGTTGCTGTGGCCACCTGCAGTGACTACATCAGCTAGAGCAGGGCCCTGAATCGCATCGCTTGGAACCACACGGAAGAAGTGTGGATATGCTGTTGCATCACTTAGACCAGGGTTAGTACTTGCGTACGAAATCATTGGGATTCCAGCAGCACTGAGTATAGCGTTAGCACCCATTGTAGCGCCGGAACATGCTGCTCCAACTACGCCAATAACTCCAGCATCTGCTAGAGTCTGGGCGGCAGCGGTTGCTGCAGTTCCATCACAGCCTGAATCGGCCATGACCATTTCGAACTGTAGGCCGGATCCCCAGCCTGCGATATTCATCATCCCAAGAGCGACGTTTGCCGCAACTCCGAAGCCCGGTGCGTAGACAGCAATTGGGCCGGTCATTGGGTTAAGGAAGCCTATCTTGACGGTCAAGCCGGTGAACTCGCTTGCAGCGACTCCACCGTCACGGGTCCAGTAAGCTCGGCAGCTGAAGAAGACATCAGTGCTCGACAGTGCGTCGAAGCGGCAGATATCGTATCCAGCACCTGCGACGTCGCCTGCGGCGTCGAAAGTGTGTACTCCAGATGCTCCTTGGTAGTCAGTGCCGACCATTCCCATGTGTGTGGCCATGTTAGCACCGTCTTCCATCATAGCGGCCTTTCCAATCATCATTACTGCATCGTATGTCTCAGCAGTGTAGATACCACCAGCACAGTCTGCATCTGCAGCACAGCGCTCTACGAAGTCTCCAGCACTAGAACCTGAACGAGGCTTAGTAGCTTGGACGCCGTTAGCAGCACCAGGGGCTGAAAAGTCTTCCAAGAAGGCTCCGTCTGCAATTCCGTCAGCGCCGAAAGTTGGCAGAGCTAGGCCGAGGTAGGCCATTGTCTCAAGGATAGCAGCACCATCTGCAGAGTAAGTCACCATTACTACAGATCCGCATCCAGCATCGGCAATAGCCTGTGCTTCTGCTGCGAAGTCTGTTTGGTCATCCGCGTATCCGATCTTGGTACACAGGTTATCTGTTCCCCAAGCGTCCGCGAAGGCGTCTGCTAGGCCAGAACCGTAATCGTTGGTCATGTGCAGAAGAGCAGGGTTAGATGCTCCAGCAGCAGTTACCATAGCGGCCATTGCAGGTCCCTGAATTGCATCGCTTGGAACCACACGGTAGAAGTCTGGGTAAGCAGCAGAGTCTGAAAGACCAGGGTTAGTACTTGCGTATGACACCTGTACAGTTCCTGCTGCACTGAGTACTGCGTTAGCACCCATTGAAGCACCGGAACATGCTGCACCAGCGACACCTACAACACCAGCGTCGACAAGAGCCTGTGCTGCTGTTGCTGCGACGGTACCGTCACAGCCCGAGTCAGCCTCTACAAGCTCGAAGTTTCCGCCCATTGCATTGAGGTCGTCAATTGCCATCTGTGCAGCCACCGTGAACGGAGGTGCATAGACTGCGATTGGACCAGTCATTGGGTTTAGCATACCAATCTTCATTGATTCTGATACTGGAGCTACGAATACTGGGTTATCGTTGCCCATGTAGTGAGCAGCGATCTCATCGACAAGCGCGTTTGCGACATCAACGTCGAATCCAACAGCGTTACCGTCCTCATCGAGGCTCTCGAACGGCGGGTAAGCCGTGTCAGAGCACAACATGAGCGAACCGGACTCGAGAACCGCAGAGAGGGTTGAACCCTCACTTGGGGTTGGGTACGAGGTCGCGGTGTCGTCATTGCGGTCATCCGTGAGGACGACAGCTCCGTCGAACCAAGCGCCGAAGATGGCATCGTACTCGCCAGAGTCAACAATCGCAGTGATTGCGACATTGAGGGCATCGAGCAATTCGCCCGAGTCCTCGCGAACAGCGAGTCCGAAGGTCTCATCTGAGAAAGTCGTCATCAGGTCGCCAGACAGCGCGAGCACAGGTGAATCACCCATGGCGTAGTCCGCCTCACCGTTTCCGACTGCCGCTACGACCGAGGGGAAATCGCCGTACGCAACAATTGTCGCGGCAGCAAGATTTTCTTGGGCATAGAGGTCAGAGGTCGTTCCGGATTGAACAGCGACGGTTGTACCAGCCGCATTCAGTTCCGAGACGTCCGAGATAGCTGCGGATCCAGCCGCACCGATTACACCCTGGCTACTTGTGTAGTAACCACGAGTGAAGTCGACGACTTGCTCGCGCGCATCCGTCTTCGTCATCGCCGAGATGATAGCGTCGCACATCTCGCCGGCATTCAAATTGGGGATGATTGGGTCCCAGTCTGAAGTCACCATGTCAGCCGACACATCGTCAGCTGGCATCAGAGTCCAGTCATCGTCCTCATCTTCCCCACCCAGACAACCTGCGAACGCAGCCGCAAGCATACTGAGAGTCATCAGCATTGCAATCATTTTCTTGTCTAACATGGTGTATCTCACGCTCATTAGTGCGACCCACCACATTCCATATTTGTTATAGAAGTTCGCTATTTTGATTCTAAACACACCGTTTTCAGGGGTTTGGGACCAGGAAGTTTTCGATGTCAAAAAATGGGGTACTGCGGGTGTTTATTACACATTAAGGTGATTTTTTAAATGATTAACTCCGAATTTCGGAATTATTTAGTTGCAATTTGGTTAAACTGAAAATACCAAAAAAACCTAGTTTTACCACATTCGATCAAATTCGAGTACGGGGGCTGATTTTCAGTCTTTCAAAGAAAAACAAATTTCGTTCTAAATCCGACCCCCTTCCGCCGATTGAATCATGAAGTCCCGCCCTTGCGTTTCAGTCGTGGCAGACACCCCGATGGACTATGCCAGCAGCGGTGTCGACATCGATGCCGAAGGTGCTGCTATCGCCAGCCTAATCGGTTCGCTCAGTGGTTCGGTCAGACAAGCCGGAACTCGAGGAGCTCCTGTTCCTCTTCCCGGTGGATTCGGTGGAATTATTGAATTCGGAGATTCACGCTTGGCTCTAGCAACCGATGGAGTAGGTTCGAAGTTACAATTGGCTAACCAACTCAGTCGCTACGAGGGGGTCGGTATCGATTGTGTGGCAATGAATGTCAATGACCTCTTGTGCGTCGGTGC
>DUJH01000059.1:10428-16589 GCA_013329905.1 Candidatus Thalassarchaeaceae archaeon
GTCATCGGAGCATCTCTTGCCGAAGCCTGCCGTCGTGCTCGAATCACACTGGCCGGTGGCGAAACAGCGACACTTCCTGGAATTGTCACAGAACTCGACTTGTCAGGTACTGCTCTTGGTTGGTTTCCTGCCGGCTCGGCGATTACCGGAGAGAGGTTAGCGGCCGGAGATGTGATCATCGGCCTGCCCAGTAGTGGAGTTCATTCCAATGGCTACACGCTGCTTCGTGCTGTTGTTGAAAAATCTGGTTTGGGATTGACGGAACCTGCGCCATTCGATGCGGCCCACCCCGACCGCGAAATTGAGGGTGCGAATGAATCCGGAGCTACCTTGGGTGAAGTCTTACTGAACCCGACTCGAATTTATGTAAACCCGATTATCGATTTGATCGATGCTTGTAGAGATGAATCGGGGCCGTGCGCGAGTAGAGATTTGAAAGCCATTGCGCACATTACCGGAGGTGGTTTATCGAATCTTCTGAGACTCCACGAGAGTCTCGGTTGGCACATCTCAGACCCGCTGCCAATTCCACCCGAGTTTACTTGGATGGCCGAGGTCGGACCTGTCGAGACACTTGAGATGCACCGCGTTTTCAACATGGGAATGGGCATGTGTCTCGCCGTCGATTCCGAAGTTGCTGAATCAGTCGAAAAATGGCTTACTGAGAGGTTGCCCGGCAGTCGAAGAGTGGGTGTTGTAACCGACAATGGGCACCGAGTGACGCATGCGGATTCACGCGTTGTGTTCGAGCAGTATTGAGCCTTCATCGCACCGATCCGCCTAACCCTTGCGAGCAGTCAAGCCAATGTGTGAGGGCTCATCCGTCGCGCTGTGGGAACCCCGACTCCTCCCAGCTGGCCCGGCCTCATCCATAGGGAAGGGCGCACGCTAACCCGAGTTACCAGCGCACCCGATTTGACAACTCGAGGCCCTGTCGCAAAGAGCTCTGGCGTGGTCTTTCATAATCCAGCGATGGCAGGCTCGCGCACGCGCAGTGTGCTATTGATGGCTCATGTCATCGAGTCTGGAATGTTGGGCGATGGAACAATTCGCGCGCTCGATGGGCTCAGCGCATCTGGCCTGCGAGCGAGGCGTTGGTTGCACGAATTACCTGAGGGGGTTGGAGAACGTTTGATCGCAACTGCGGGGGATATGAATCAGAATTCTCTTGATTGGGCAATGGCGACCGAATCTGAGTTTCCTGCTGGTCGTGGTGAATTCAATCCTCTACTCGGTGATTTACGGTCGAGCATACTCACTCAAGGATGGCACTGGATTGACATCGATCCTTTCGGTTCTCCCGTACCATTTCTCGATACGGCGATTCAGGCGCTGGCCAGACGCGGTGTGTTGGAGGTCAGCGCCACCGATTCTGCCGCACTCTCTGGCTCATCGAAGAATCCACTAATGCGGCGCTACGGAGCCAGAGTTCGGCTGGACAAAATGAAGCACGATTCTGGACTTCGTGTTCTGATGGCTACTGTTGCACGCGCGGCTGCGCGCCACGACCGAAGTATCGAGCCTTTGCTATCCATTTGGGATTCGCACCATCTGCGTGTATCCGTAAGCGTGAGGCGTGTGATGACTGGTGCGAATGATGTCGAGAAATCACTAGGATGGAGGGTTTACACTCCAAATCAAGCCGAAGTCGATGCCTCGGTTGTAGCAGGTCTGCTCCCTGCTGACGACGGCAGCGACCTGCCAATACGTTGTTTCCTTCCTCTTTCTCACCCTGTTGCTCGTGAAGATAAACGCGTTTCAGGGCCTATGTGGATTGGCCCGATTGCTAATGCAGATGCAATGTCGTCCATGACTGCTGAACGCGCCCTCGAAATGTGTGGGCCGGAGGATGCGGGTGAAGACCCCGCAGGGTGGAGTGGAAACGATTTCGAGGCTGAGCGAAGACGAGTTGTGCGGTCGGTTCGCAATCTCGCAGAGGAGGCGGAATCAATCTCTGCAGCGCATCTGATTGCGGTCGATGAACTCGCCAGTTGGCTTGAGCGGGGTTCGCCGCCAAGCCCTGCAAAGATGGTTGCTTACCTCAAAGAAAAGGGACACAGTGCATCGGTTTCGCACTATGCTGAGCCTTCGTTTAGAACTGATGCTCCTTGGTCAGCGGTGATTGCAGCGATGGATGCGATCTCAACCGCCGATGTATGACATCTCAATTCGCGGAAGCGCTGAAGTCTCCTCGGAACGCAATTCAGAGTAGCGATCAGCGCGACGCGTCCAGATTGCAGCGATAGCCGCAGTCAGATTTTCTCCGTTTGCGCCGTTGTGAATCAAAGCTCGAAGATCATGGCCACCAGATGCGAATAAGCAAGTGAATAGCCTTCCATCAGCAGAAATCCTCGCGCGCACGCAATCGCCACAGAAAGGCGCGCTTACAGAAGAAATCAGACCTATCTCACCAGATCCATCCGAATGACCCCACCGCACAGCAACATCGGACGCGTTCTCGGACTCGAGCGGGACCAAATCAAATTCTTTCTGTAGATGTTTGAGAAGATCCCTGCTCGGCACAACCTCTCCCAAAGTCCAGCCATTTGTTCGTCCCACATCCATGAATTCGATGAAGCGAACGGTGACGTCAGTGCCGCGGAAGTGGTGGACGAGTTTGGCTGCCTGCTCTTCATTGACTCCCCTCCTGATGACACAATTCACCTTCACTGGCGACAATCCTGCCTCCAGTGCCGCGTCTATTCCGTCGAGGACGTCTGCGACGCGCACGTCGGCATCACACATTGCTCGGTGGACGTTTTCGTCGAGGGCATCCAGACTTACAGTGACCCTCGAGAGACCGGCTGCTGCGAGTGCGGGCGCGTTACGGCGGAGTAGGGAGCCGTTGGTTGTGAGTGCTAGGTCGACGCCGAGGTTTGAAAGACGAGAAACGAGGTCAGCGAGGTCGGGGCGAAGAAGAGGCTCACCGCCAGTTAAGCGAACCTTTTCAAGACCGAGAGAGAGGCTGGCCTGAACGACTTTTTCGATTTCATCAAAGGTCAGGAAGGCGCGGCGCGGGAGAAATGTGTGATCCTCACCAAAGCGCTCGCGCGGCATGCAGTAAGGGCAACGAAAGTTACAGCGATCGGTGACCGAGATTCGTAAATCACGCAGGGGTCTTCCGAGGCGGTCGGTGACTTCCTCGGGCGCCATTGCCGAGTCTAGTCTGCTATTGGTAATGGGTTTACCGAAGACCGATACTACGATTGTCTCAGGGGACCGAGCGAGAACAGATTGAAGTGAGGGAGGCTTGTGAAGGGGGGTGAGAGCCATGCTATCGATTACCCCGAAGGCGCGCGAAATGCTCGATTCTTTCGCTGAACAGGCGGATGGTGGAGAACTCTCGCTGCGTGTAGAAATCATCGGCAGGGGGCCAAAAGGATTCCAGTACGACTTGCAATTTGTCACTGCCGATGGAGGTTCGACCGATGACCTCATCGTCGAAGTCGAAGGCATGAAAGTCCGTGTTGCCGCCCGCAGCGTGCAATATCTCGATGGCTCAACTCTCGATTTCAAGGAGACGCTGATGGGCGGCGGCTTCGCCTTCGACAATCCAAATCCACTCTGGGTCGACGAACTCTCAAAGAAGGTCGCCGAGATCATCAACAACGAAGTCAATCCTGCCGTAGCAAGCCACGGCGGTGTTGTCGAACTCGTCGGCGTCGACGAAAACAAGGCAATCATTGCCTTCGGAGGCGGCTGTCAAGGTTGTGGCATGGCCGATGTCACCCTCAAGCAAGGTGTTGAAGTGATGATCAAGGAGAAGGTCCCTGAAATATCAGAGGTCATCGATTCTACTGACCACGCTGCCGGAACAAATCCATTCTACTGAATAGGCAATATCTAGCCGAAGAAACGGCTCAGTACACCATTCTGACTTCATCGTCGTCACGATCTTCGCCGGGTGCTGGCAGAGCATTCGCCTGCGCCCGCTCGAAGGCTTCGCGCACACGTTCCTCGATGGCCCGTGCATCCTCAAGCAGACCTTGAACTGGAATCTCCATGTCGAGCAAATCCGCTACACCTTCGATGGCGAGGAGAGCGGCCCGCGCATCAGGATACATCGGATTGCACTCAGCAAGAAGAGCGGTGACGTCGAGCCCACGCCGCTCACCTTCAGCAATCAGATAACCGGAAATTCCTGAGACGATTCCTTGCTGAATCCGCCGAATCCCGGAATCGTCAAGCGCATCACGACCAATCGCAGTCGAAGAGACTCCCCAGAGGTCGCTCTCCTCCTTGATTCCCAAATCATTGCTAACGACCCCGTCGATGACAATCAAACGGTCGAATCCACCTTTGGTGAACCACTCCAGAACCGTCTCTCCGAAGTGCACATCATTCTGCGATGGAAATTGAATTTCAGCGATGAAAACACCCATTCCATCACCTTGGTAGACACGAACGGGGTGCTTGGGGACCGAATCGTGGATGAGTGCGATGGCAGGGAACTCTGGGTGGAGCACGGTTCCCATCGGGCGGAGGCCCATCGTCTGGATGATATGTGACATCGCAATTACCCCCACAGAACCGACTGTAGAGAATCCACAGATGGCGGTACCGCCGAGTCTAGTGGGGTCCGCTGTGGAGTGCAGGACCAAGGGGTAACCTGAGCTGCCGTGTTCGACCATTGAATGCTGGTCGTCACCGCTGTGTCTTGAATCAAACGGTCGGCCGAGATTCATAGTGGCTTTACCTCCCGCGCCTAATGTAATGATACAAATCACGAGTCGATTTTATCATAAGGTGGCTTGTCCTCGTATCGTTAGCATGTCTGAAGAGGATAACGGAAACATCGGGAGAATCTGGATTCGGGTCGGTTCAACCGAGGTCGATTTGACAGGATCAGCCCGCGAAGTCAACGATTCTTGGCTGAAATTGAAGGAACAGGACACTTGGGCTTCTGCTCTCTCAAAGATTCGAACCGCGCGCCAAGATGCGATAGAAGCAGCTCGGCAATCGATTAGCGAAACGGGAATTCCTGAGCGCGGCTCGGCATTCAGGAGTTTGCTTGAGAATTGCAATGTCTACCGAACCGGAGACGTGATTCTCGCTGCTATTCACTATCTGCGCTCAGTCGAAAAAGAGGCTGATACGCCTCCTCGCGCCGTCAAGAGACTAATCGGAGATTCTGGTCGCTGGACCGATGCTGAACTCGAAAAGTGGAATCTCTCGCTCTACATCAACCGAATGCTCGATGATTCCTCGTCGCGGGGCCGCCCAGCATTACTTACGTACCCCGCGGACAAGGAGAAGAATCGCTTCGTCATCCTCACCGACGCAGGCCGCGACCATCTCGAGAGGCTATCCTCGTGAGTGACGAAGGTGCAACGGCCGGAACAGAGGTCGAATCCGAGGATGATTCTGAGGGGTCGAAGGACTGGTCATTCTCTTCTCACGTCGGCGCGGACCTACGCGGAATCGATCTTTCTGGCGCTAACCTACGACGAGCTGTATTCGATGGGGCTGACCTTGAGGGCGCCGACATGTCAGGGGCAGATTTGCGCCGCGCCTCCTTCAAGCGCGCTAATCTGATGAAAGCGGCATTCGATGATGCGGATATGCGCGATGCGAGTTTTGTCAAGGCGCGCATGAACCTCTCAAACTTCCAGCGATGTCGCCTCGACCGCGCAGACCTGCGTGGTATCCGCGGTAGATACGCAATCTGGCGTGAAGCAAATTGGTGGGATGCGAAGATGGACGATAGCCTGCGCACAGCCCTGAAAAAGAAATGGCCGCAGCCCTAAGATCGCTGTCTTGATTTGAAGTAAATGAGTTACTGCGCCTCACTTAGGCGCCATCTTCACAAGCCCTTCTCGCATCCAATCTGGCACCGGAATCTTCCGTTTGACATCGCTCATATCTACACAAACGGTCACCTGGTCAGCGGTCCAACAAAGCGTCCCCTCCTGATTGCGGAACTCGAACCTCCAACTAATCGAAGTGTTACCCACACGAGGCACAGTAATCGTGCACTCGACTGTGTCGCCATAAGCCAATGGATGGAGAAAGTCGGCTTCGGAGTGGACTAAGGGAAAGCCGATTTGATGCTCGCTCAGCACCTCGTTGTAGTGCATTCCGCACGAAAATTCCCATGACTCCTCGTAAAACCGGTGCGCCAAATCCCAGAATTGAGGGTAGTAAACGATCTTTGCGATATC
>DUJH01000059.1:16846-17116 GCA_013329905.1 Candidatus Thalassarchaeaceae archaeon
TGGCGGACCCACCGCGATTCGAACACGGGTTTGAGGCTCCGCAAGCCCCAGTGATATCCAGGCTACACTATGGGTCCAGCGAGCCGCTCGACCTGTGACTTCGGTTTAATCCCGACGGTGGAAGCCAGATTAGAGAGTCAATGGCAAGACTGTCTTCCAGCGAGGCTCTGCGAGTCTCTTCGCATTCGGGCCAGTTTGGACATTCTTGGTCTTGTGAGTCAGCACGCCGTGCATGCCATCAACTGAGAATTTGACGCGCAACTCGACCAT
>DUJH01000059.1:17352-19068 GCA_013329905.1 Candidatus Thalassarchaeaceae archaeon
CCGGCGTTGGTGATGCTCAGACTGTTGCCTTCCATACTCGCGCGTGGTGAGAAATCGAAGTCTTTCGGTTCGTTCATGAAAACGTCTACGTCGATGATCAATCGGTCTCGCACAGAGGCCTTCTTGATCTCAATTGAGCGCACCATCGAAGTATTCCACAGGCTCCGAGTTGAAAGGCCTTTGCGCATCCATCGAAGACGTCGCTAATCAAAAAAAACGCAGAAGCATAAGAGGCGAAATCAGACTCCGACTTCACTAACCCGGGGAATCAGAATGATGTAATCGATGGTCAAAGTCCAGTCGTTGCCTGTGTCAGGATCCACTCCATCGATGGGGATATCTGGGTCGCACTCGTCTGCCGTTACCGTCCAAATCCATTCTCCTTGACCAAACCTCGCTCCCGCTTCGTTTAGCAGATTTTCAACAAGGCTTTCTGAAGAATCCGAACTTACAGTATAACCACTCTCAGGCCACGGATTCATCTCGCCTCGGTCGATGCGCGCAGTCGCATTGAGTGTGACATTCTCCTGAGCGGTCTGCGTGCTCGTTGTCCAACCAGTCATCGGTACATTGACTCGCAGAGTGAAATTATCCTCTGGCCATTGGAATGGCAGCAGGTCTCGAGCCAAAGTCAGCGTCGCGTTAACCTGCATTATTCGAGCCCCATCTCCAGGGGTGTGCTCGTGGATTGTGCTTTCTCCCTGTTCGGTGTGACCGTTCCATTCGAAGCTAACGTGCTGTTCCTCCCAAACGACGTTGAACATGCGGTTGACGACCATCAGACTCCAGGCCTGAGTGGTCGTCGCGCCGTTGTCGTCGACGAGAGTGAGCATGCCTGTTTGATTACCCGAGCCAGCGTACATCACTTCGACCGAGGATGAAGTCGCGTCGGCGTCGTTACGAGGGTCGCCATCGCCGTTGCGGTCGAAGCCGAGGTCAAGGTCCCAGATGTATTCGACACCGCCACCTTCGGGATCGTAGGAGGCACTGGCATCGATGGTGGCGGTCTCATTGGTTCGTACATATCCAGGCATGTCGAGGACAACGATTGGGGGGGAATTGACGAAAATGGCAATCGAGGCACGGTCGCTCTCGCCCTGATCGTTGAAGACTTCGACTTCGACGTCGCGGTTCCCAGCCTCGGCGAAGGTATGGAAAGCGATTCCAGTAGTTGTCGTGCGCTTCTCGCCTTCACCGAAATCCCAGACATATTCGTCGATTATCGTCGGTGAGGGAGTACTCGAACTTCGAGCATCAAAATTGACTGTCTCGCCGACATTCACAGTTGTGCGGTCCGCGGTAATATCTGCAATAGGGGTGGTCGAGGCGAGCCCGGTGCAACCTGCAAGTGCGGTGGTGAGGAGAAGGAGTGAGAGCAGTTTTGCAGTCGCCTCGGTCCTGTTCATCAGAGGATTGGTAATGAGACGCGCAAATAGGCATGACGGGTTCAACCCGGCCACCACAGAAGTTCATGGGGGGCCTCTTGCACGTGCCGCCATGGTCGGAGGGATGCTCGCTGGATACCGCGTTCTAGGCTTCGATTTGGAGACTACTGGACTCGATCCTCGCAGCGATAGAATTGTTCAATATGCGCTGATTGGAAGTGACGAGGATGGTTCTCACATCAATCAAACTTCACTGGTTAATCCTCGTCGAACAATTCCTGCTGCATCTTCTCGTGTGCATGGCATTGTCGATGCAGATGTGAAAGGAGAG
>DUJH01000012.1:0-1007 GCA_013329905.1 Candidatus Thalassarchaeaceae archaeon
GGTCTAACTCGAAGCCGATCCGACGATATTCACATTCTTGTCAACGGGCGGCCTGTAGCACCCGGTCCATTTCTGCAAGCGGTCAGAAGAGGCTACCACACCCGCTTGATGGTCGGCCGGCACTCAATGGGAGTCCTTACACTGACTCTCCCTCCAAACGAGGTAGACGTCAATGTCCATCCGACCAAGCGCGAAGTCCGACTGAAGAACTCATGGCGTGTTCTCGAACGCCTCGAGAGATCAATCAAACACACCCTCTCGCACATCGCCACGATTCCAGAAGCCAGTGAAGCGACAGTTCTCGAGGGTATCTCCGAACGGGCGGAGTCAACTAAACCAGCTTCTCGACCACCAGCAAAACTCCCCGAGTGGGCTAGCGCTGCCAGCGAGAGCCCGACAGTACAGACTCGATTTTCGAGTGTCAGAACTGCAGCAGAAGTCCAGCCAAGAGGGACTAAACGACCCGAATCTGAACTGATTACAGAACAAAACACGCTCCCCGGAATGGACGCCGAACCGATTGCCCCATCACTTTCCTCCGAGGAGCGAGAACTCCACCGCCATGCGGTGGGTGAATCGACATCTCCACTAGACGAACCAGTGCCGGAGGCGGCCGCACTACCGGACCTCCCAGAGATGGTTCCATTGGCGCAGTTAGCCGATTCTTACATCCTTGCAGAGGGAGGAGATGAGCTTTTCATCATCGATCAACACGCACTCCATGAACGCATTCGATACCAACGACTACGCCAACAAATGGTCAGCTGGAATGGCCAAAATCTCGTCTCTCCGGTGACAATTTCCCTCGGTGCGAGGCAGAAGGCTGCAGCGGTAGCGGGCCAGCCGAAACTCTCGGAATTGGGAATTGGGTTCGAGGTTGTCGACGAGGGGCTTGAGGTCACGAGCGTTCCTGAGGTCCTCGTCGGTAAAGATGGATTAGAGGAATTTTTGCAGGATATATTGATTGAATTCGCGAGTGCTCCGGATGGAACGAGCGAATTCGATGC
>DUJH01000012.1:1270-4583 GCA_013329905.1 Candidatus Thalassarchaeaceae archaeon
CTCCTCGAGGATATGCGAACAGTTCCGAATCCATGGGCTTGTGTCCACGGTCGGCCGACAGTGTTGCGCTTGACGATTGACCATCTCGATCGACACTTCGGTCGGCACGGTTGAGTCACCTCACGGTTGAATTTCCTCAAAAAGGCTGGAAAGAGCCAACAGAACGACGACGCTGATCAGATGCTCGGTTGAATGATCAATCGCTCGATTTCCTTTTGTTCGATTGGAGCGAATTCCCCAGGTTTGAGATCATAAGCATCCAACTGCATTTCTTCGGTTGACGTTCGGTGGAGTTGAGTGACTGGGTTTCCTAAGGCTCCGAACATCCGGCGTATTTGTCGCTTCTTTCCCTCACCGATGGTCAACAGAACCACGCTAGGTGACTCTTGCTCGATCACTGCAGGCTTTGTCCAATACGCATCGCTGGCTTCACCGTCTTCGACGACGATGCGCACACCCGTTCGGATGGCGTCCATATGATCTTCAGAAATTGGTGTTGTTGTGTGGACCCGGTAGGTCTTCCTGACCGTGTGATCTGGTGATGTGATTCTGTGAACTATTTTTCCGTCAGTGGTCACCAAGAGAAATCCAGTGGTGTTTTCATCCAAACGGCCAACGGTGATCAGGCGTTCATAGGTGGTTGGTTCCATATGCTCGCGAAACACCTCATACACCGAGGCTTTACCAAGCGCAGATTCATGCGAATTAAGTCGAGAGCAGATGCAGCCAAGCGGCTTGTGGAGGAGGAAGTGGACTTCTTCGTCATGGAGTTCAAGCACCTTGCCTCGGTAGGTGACCTCCTTGGTTTTGTCGTTGAATTGGAAGGTCATGTTCTTGACCACCGTTCCATTGACGGTGATCTCACCGTCCCAAATGGCTTGCTTTGCTTCAGCCTTTGAGGAGAAGACCCCCGTCTTCGAAAGGAATTGATGCAGACGTAGTTTCATGACTCCCCTCGTCAAAGGCTGTGGAGGTGCCCTCTTAGCAGTTGAGTTTCTTCACTGCTTTGTTCCCAAAGCGAGTAATTGCTCGATGAATCCAGGATGGGTCACCTCACAGATGTCGGCTCCGACGATGTCTGCGCCGACTTTACTAGCGAGAATCATCGCAGTCATCGCCAGTCTGTGGTCGAGGTGAGTTTCGATCGGAGCGGTGGGTGAAGAGAGAATCTGTTCACCTGGGATTATGAGTCCGTCTTCGGTTTCATCCGCTTTGATTCCGAAGGCAGCGAGGAGCTCGATAGTACGCACAATTCGATTCGATTCCTTCCCACGCGCGTGAGCGATTCCACTGATTGTGCCACCGCCGGTCAGAGCCAGCCAGGCGGCGGCGGGAGTGACAAGGTCACTCGCATCACGAAGACTGACCTCGCTTCCATTGGCTCGGTCGAGTGAGTCGATGGCCATCAGCATGAGAGGGTCGTAAGCGGGAAGTGAGGTCCGCAGCTGCAGACCGTCATGGAGTATTTCGAGTAGGATTGCCATCGGAAATAGGCTGAGTTCGGGAGGAATGTCAGCCCCTTCAGGGGCTTGTACAGTCCAAGGTTCGAGGATGAGTGGCGAACTCATCTCGATAGGGCATCCACATCGCCTCGCGACATCAAAGGTCATTCCGGTGTAGCCTCGACTGACTCCCTCGCCCTCGAGGTGAATCTCAACCGCTTCAGATAGTCGAGGGGAGGATAAAATCAACGCGCTGAGAGGCTGACTTGAACCTGATAGATCGACGCTCGTACTTCCGTTAATCACTCCTGAAACAGTTGTCGGCAAAGCGTCGCTGCTAACTTCAACTCCTAAATCGCGCAGCACTCGAGCCAGATCGCTACTGCGCGAGCGTAGCGACTCATCGCCATCCAATCTGACCGCGACACCCATCGTCGCAGCCATCGCGGTCAACACTCGAGCCGTCGTCCCAGAGTTGCCACAATCAAGGAAATTCATCGGAGCCTGCAGACCGTCAGCAGGCGGCTCAACCAACCATCCATCGGCACCCCGATGGACTCGCACGCCCATCGCATCGAGGCAACGAGCCATTGATTCAACATCAGCACCCGCCTCACCTTCAAAGCGCAAAAGGCATTCACTGCGCCCCTGCGCAGTAAGAGCCAACCAACGAATCATATGACTCTTCGAGGGCGGTAGAGCCCAATCGTGAGAGCCGGTCAGAGCCAACTCTGGGATGTTAAGCACGACTCCTCATCGAGGCCAGCCAATTCAACCCAACGACGCGCAAAGGAGCCGAACCGAGCTCACTCAGGCCCGAATTGCATCGCCAAAATCAGACTCGCCATCCCAAGCCTTAGCCTTTGCATCGATGACACTTGCAGCAAGAGTTTCGTCGAGCGTGCCAGACATTTTGATCAGATTGGCACGCTCAAGCAACTTCGGACTCAATCCTGGCATCAATATCGATATCGCGCGAGGCACGCGACCGGGGTAGACCTCGTTGACATGGCGGACGATGTTGGTAGTGCAGGTGTTGGTCAAAGTGTTGTACCACTCGGGTGAAGCGACTAGGTCATTGGTACGCCTCAGGTATGATTCAAGCATTCGCCGCTCGTTCCCCGCACCCAAAACTACCGCTTTGAAGAGGTGTGTGACTGAGTTTTTTCGGCATCGTGTCCGGACTCCGATGACGTCGCTTTCCTTTGCCCAGACGTAGATTAGTTCGTACTCGCGAAACAGTCCCCGGACTGGATGGTAACGCTCCCCCTTCTCTCTTCGTACTTCGATAGAACAGGCTAATCTTCGCCCATCTTTGAACTCGAATGAAAGGATGGTGTGAGCCATCTGACGGCGTTTTTGGTCGAAGTATTCGAGAGTTAGCCAGATGGCCTCGACCTCTTTGAGGTCGTAATCTTCGTTGACCCATCGCTCGTCAAAATCTTTCGATGTACGCCAGTTAAAGTCGCGTAAATTAGTGATTTTCGCAATATCTCCGTCAAATTCAATGGTTGCGTTGCGCTCGTTATCATTGACCCAAGAGCGGTCGTTAGATGGTCGGAGTCTGTGAACTCTGATCCACACTGCGACGAGGAATAGGAATCCCAGAACGGTAAGCACGGCCAGAACCGTGGTCAGTGTAGCCATCGCACCCACGCTTGCTGGGAGGTCACATCAAGCATGAATGCTGCTCTTGGGTGGTGTGCTACTCTCTGGCGGACTCGTCTAGGCTTTGTGAGAGGTGGCGCGGCAGGGGAGATTTGAACTCCCGAGGTGAAACACCACTGGATTAGCAATCCAGCGCAATGGCCAGGCTATGCGACTGCCGCAGTGTTCGGGCGACCTGAGTTTTCGGCTTAAGGCGAGCGGTT
>DUJH01000012.1:4825-6567 GCA_013329905.1 Candidatus Thalassarchaeaceae archaeon
ATGAGGTCGGCTGGAAGTCTGGCGACGAAGATGATCTCGTCGACATGGGATTTCTTTTTTGAGTCACGCAGCTCCATGATGCGAGTTCCTTTGGTGACCTTCCCGAGAGTCTCCTTGGTCTGGGTCGCCGGCATTCGAATCATCATTCCACTTCCAGTGAGCATGAAGAGTTGGTCGGAGAGGTCGGGGATTTGGCGAACTCCTACGATGATATCCTCATCTGAAAGTGACATTGTTCGCACACCCTTGGTGCCGCGATTGGTCTTTCGATATCCATCGCGAACCATAACTATCTCTCCTTCATCATCGAGCAACTGCGAGCCATTTCCATCGAGAAGCGGAATCATTTGACCCGAGCCGAGGCGACTTCGCTTAGCCATTCCATACTTCGAGATGGTTAGGACGCTGGTATCGGCATCGTCAGTCACAATCATTCCGATGACATTGTCTCCGGCGGCGAGTTTCATTCCAGTTACTCCCTGACTGACTCTTCCTTGCACGCGCACAGTATGAGTTGTCTGGACCTCACCGGTGTTCGGGTCAGTGCGCGACTTAACTTCGGCTGGGAGGAAGCGGCAAGCGTAGCCTCCCGACGAGACCAGAACCACGTGGTCGGCATCTGTTGCCGACCTGACTTGCACAAGAGTGTCGGATTCTGTAGCGAACTTGAGGGCATACTTGCCGTTCTTATTGATTCTGACGTAATCGGCAAGTTTGCTACGCTTGATTCGCCCTTGGCTGGTTGCGAAAATGAGGTAGTTACCTTCGGGCTTCTCTATGAGTTCGCGAGCCATTGGTAGGATCGAGATGACCTTCTCATCTTCACGGATTCCCTTTAGCAGGTTACGCATGTGAGTTCCGCGTCCATATCTGCTAGCGAGAGGAGTCTCCCAAGCCCGCAGCCCGTAGACTCGGCCTTGGTCTGTAAAGATCAGCAACCTGTCTTTGGAGAAGCAGGTGACGATTGCCGCTGGCGCATCCTCGTCCTTCGTAGCAACCCCCTTGAGCCCCTTTCCACCACGGTTCTGTAGGCGGAACGCTTCGACAGGAAGGTGGCGAATGTAACCATCTTGGGTCAATGAGATGACCAGCGCGCGCTCAGCGACGAGGTCCTCGCGATCCATTGAGAGAGGCGTAGGGTCGATGTGAGTCCGCCGCTCATCACCATGTTTCTCGACTACATTCTCAAGCTCTTCGAGGAGAATTTCCAGGCGGCGCTTTCGGCTATCGAGAATGGCTGTGAACTCTTTAATGGCGTCCTTGAGTTTATTCAGTTCATCTTCGACTTCCTTAACATTCAACTTTGTGAGTTGGTAAAGGCGGCGTTCGGCAATAGCCTTGGCTTGCTTTTGGGAGAAGTCGAAGCGCTTGATTTTCGGATACTTCTCATCTCCGCGAAGGTATCCTTCGAATTGGTCTCGAGAGTCCGAATTGCGACCGACTTCGATGATCTCAGCCATGCGTTTTTGCGCGCGCATCAAGCCCTCGAGAATGTGCGCGCGAGCCTCAGCCTTGTCGAGCTCGAACTGGGTTCTGCGCTCGATGACTGATTCTCTGTGGCGCATGTAGGTGTGTAGAATCGTCGACAGGTCAAGCTGAACCGGCTTGCCGTTCAGAATCCCCATCATGTTGGCTGAGTATGATTCCTGCAGCCTGCTCGACTGGTATAATTGGTTGAGAATTGCGTGCGGGTCAGCGTTATTCTTCACCTCGATGACGACTCGAATACCTTCCTTGCTGGA
>DUJH01000012.1:6833-7471 GCA_013329905.1 Candidatus Thalassarchaeaceae archaeon
ACTTGATAGGGAATCGAGGTGATGATGATTCGCTTGCCCGATGAATCGTCGCGAACTTCTGCATCTGAACGAATGTGAAATCGACCTTGACCGGTGCGGTACATGTCGAGTATTCCATCGATGCCGTAAAGCGTCGCACCGGTGGGGAAATCAGGCCCCTTTAGGTATTCCATGTACTCCAGAGCGTCAATCTTCGGGGCTTTATCGAGAGATCTTTTACGGTCTTCTTCGATCACTTTCTCGGTGTGAAATCGAACCGCTGCTGCGACCTCGTTTAGGTTGTGAGGAGGAATCTTGGTAGCCATTCCGACAGCGATACCGTCGCTGCCATTCAGTAGCAGATTTGGAAGACGAGATGGCAATACAGTAGGTTCAGTCTCACTATCGTCAAAATTAGCCGCCATGTCAATAGTGTTCTTATTGATATCATCGAGCATATGTGATGACAATCGATCTAAACGACTCTCAGTATATCGCATAGCTGCAGGGGGGTCTCCATCTATCGAACCAAAGTTACCTTGTCCATCGATAAGTGGGTAACGCAGAGAGAAGTCCTGTGCCATTCTTACCATTGTCTGGTATAGGGCCTGGTCTCCGTGAGGGTGATATTTACCCATAACTTCTCCAACAGAACGAGC
>DUJH01000012.1:7696-8253 GCA_013329905.1 Candidatus Thalassarchaeaceae archaeon
ATCCTTCTATGGACGGGTTTCAGGCCGTCTCGGACATCAGGAAGAGCTCTTCCGATGATGACACTCATGGCGTAATTGATGTAACTCTCTTTCATCTCATCAGAGACATATCTTCGTTCTAATTCCTCTGCCACATAATCACCTCAGATGTCAAGTGACGTCACCTCTGACGCATGTGTTTCGATGAATTCTCGCCTTTCAGGAACATCTTCACCCATTAGAACCGTGAACAATTTGTCCGCGGCCTCTACATCCTTGATATCAACACGCATCATCCGCCGAACTTCTGGATCCATGGTAGTCTCCCATAGTTGTTCGGGGTTCATTTCACCGAGACCTTTGTATCTTTGAATAGAGATTTTTGCTGACGGGGCTTCTTTCTTGAATCGCTTGATTGTAGCATCAAGCTCTTCCTCGCTATGCACCCATTCAACGTGGTTCCCTCTGCCCACTGAAAATAACGGAGGCATTGCAATGTAGACATTGCCATTATCTATGGCTCGGCGCATAAATCTCCACATAAATGTCAAAATTAGTGTTCTAATATGCGCACCATC
>DUJH01000012.1:8481-11851 GCA_013329905.1 Candidatus Thalassarchaeaceae archaeon
CCTTCGTCATCCTCCTCGTTGCCGACGCCGGCTCCCAGTGCCCTGATCATTCGCTGGATCTGTTCATTGGTGAACACCTTGACTATGTTGCGGCGCTGCCGCTCGACGTTGAGAATCTTACCTCTTAGCGGCAGGACTGCTTGCGTGCGGCGGTCTCGAGCAGTTTTGGCTGATCCGCCAGCAGACTCGCCCTCGACAATGTAAAGCTCGCATTCGTTTGGATCTCGCGACTGGCAATCGGCGAGTTGACCTGGCAGGCCGCCGCCTTCGAGAACTCCCTTTCGGCGGGTTAGGTCGCGAGCCTTACGGGCTGCTTCTCGCGCCTTGCTTGCCATCGCCGCCTTGTCGACAATGGAACGGGCGACTGAGGGGTTCTCTTCGAAGTACTCCCCGAGCTTGTCATTGACGATTTGTTCGACTATTCCAGCGACTTCACTGGTTACGAGTTTCGCCTTAGTTTGAGCATTGAATGAGGGCTCGGGGTGCTTAATCGAGACAACAGCCGAAAGGCCTTCGCGAACATCGTCGCCTGAGAGGCTGCTGATATTCTTCAGAAGATTACGTGACTGAGCGTAGGAATTCACAGTTCGAGTCAGAGAACTTCGTAGTCCGGAGAGGTGAGTTCCGCCGTCGACATTGTGGATAATGTTGGTAAAACAATCAATGCTCTCCGAGTAGGAATCGGTCCACTGCAAGCCTATTTCGACATAAATTTCTCCTTTGTCTCCAACCTTAGAACCGATTACGTGGATCACATCATCATGGATTTTATTCTTCTTAGCGTTCATCAGAGCGACGTAATCGCTAAGGCCTCCATCGTAGGTATGATCGATTTCTATCGGGTCATCGCCACGAAAATCGCGTAGAATAATCTGTAATCCAGCGTTGAGGAAGGCGGTGCGTTGTAGTCGGGTGTTGATTTGTTGGAAGTCGAATTCTACCACGTCGCTGAAGATAGTAAGGTCTGGCTTGAAAGAAACCTTAGTGCTTGTTGTATCCGACTTTCCTGTCGACTTCAGCTTGGCTTTTGGGTCGCCTTGTTCGTATCTTTGCTCCCAAACCTTGCCTTCTCGGTGAATCTCGAGGTGAAGCCACTCCGAAACGGCGTTGACGGCACTCACGCCGACGCCATGTAGTCCACCGGCGACCTTGTAGGCCTCATTGTCGAATTTACCGCCGGCGTGAAGCTTAGTCATGATGACTTGAGCCGCACTCACTCCTTCCTCAGCGTGAATTCCAACTGGAATTCCTCGGCCATGATCGGTCACGCTGACCGAGCCATCTGCATTCAGGTCGACTTCGACCGTCGGATTGTAGCCAGCGAGGTGCTCGTCAACCGCATTGTCAACAACTTCCCAAATGCAATGGTGGAGGGCCGAACCATCATGTGGGTCTCCTAAGTACATTCCAGGGCGCTTTCGAACTGCTTCCAGCCCTTCCAAGACTTGGATGCTGTCTTCTCCATACTCATCTGACATACATTCCAACTCCGTTTTTCTGAGGGTTCCCTAGGGAACCCTCAGTTGACTTCGTTAAAGTGTGCCCTTGGGGGGTTAATCAATACTTCTGAATGGGGGCGTCTGGGGCGCTAAAAGAGAAAGTAAACAGCATTTCCTACCCCTCCGTAGGAGGGGTTTTGACTCACAATACGGTTAAACAGAACTCGTCGGTCGCGCGACCCGATGAGGAGACCCACCATCTGTGTGACGCTCTCCGGGTGCTCGGCAGAGGAGATGCTCGCCGATGCAGCTCGCGCGACTGCAGTCGGAGCGGATCTTTGCGAGGTTCGACTCGACAAACTATGGGTTGTCGAGAAGCCTCCTG
This sequence comes from Candidatus Thalassarchaeaceae archaeon, assembly GCA_013329905.1. Lineage (GTDB taxonomy): Archaea > Thermoplasmatota > Poseidoniia > Poseidoniales > Thalassarchaeaceae > MGIIb-O1 > MGIIb-O1 sp8684u. The sequence continues at coordinate 10,306 of DUJH01000012.1, forward strand.
AACCAGTTAAGGTTGAAGATCCTCCAAAGGATGGGCGACGCAGAAGGCCAGTCTACATTCCTCCTGAGTTCATTCCTCAACCATTCGATTCAGTCGATCTCTCATCTGCTCTGGACGCTTTCAAGGGTGGAATCGATCTTCCAGTCGTCCTCACTTGTCGCCCGGAGCGCCAAGGCGGCTACTTCTCTGGAACTGAGGAACAGAGAATTGGAGTACTTCGTGCAGCGATTGATAGTGGAGTAAGTTGGGTTGATCTCGAAATCGACATCAAGGCGGCTACTCGTAAGGAATTGATGTCGCTAGCCGAAGGTAAGACGCAAGTAATCGCTTCGACCCACTCAGCCAATGAACCCCCAACCGCGTCTGAGATAATCTCAGATATCGAGGGAATGGAAGCCAGTGGTGAGATCATCAAGGTCTGTTACAAGACATCTGGCCGTAACTCTGGTTTGAAACTCTTCGAAGCGGCTTGGAATCTGAAGGATTCACAACTCAAGACCTCAATCATGGGAATGGGTGCTGGTGGAGACTGGACCCGGATACATGGCCCACTTCTGCATCAAGACCTCGTCTATTCTACCATGGAGTCGGGTTCTCATCTCTCTTCGCAAGGCCGAATTAATGCCTCAGACTTGCTAATCGCTTGGGAAATGCTGCAGTACGATTGAGGCTGAGTTCCTCATTGTTCGAGCAACGGAACCATCTCTGGCTGCTCGCTGTTTTCTTCCAACCCTGCCGCGTGGTATCGTGTATGGAGAATTATTGGAACGATGACGCAACTCATTGGTAACAGGCCAACGATGAGGTAAGCGGTGAATTTCGGAAGGGTCAGTCTATCCTCAACATCCACCCAAATTTGGACAATCATATCCCCGTCGACGGACAGTGCATCGTTTTGACGGGTATTATTCCAATTATCGACTACAAGGAAATACTCTGCATCCCCTCCATCACCGAACCAAGATATGAACCCTCGATTGTCATTATCAAGCGCTGTTGAGAAGGTAGTGCTGCGCTTCCCTTCGTATGCATGAGAGTCTCGGAATGGGATGAATATAGCCATGTCTCGCCATTCAACAGGAATCCATTCGATATCCTCTGCCGTCATTCCCCAGCCTCCAGTTACTTCCTCGTAATTTCTTTGATATGCGTCCCAATTTGCACTACTTAGGAGGTATACGTCACCGGTTGTTTCATCGGTTGGAGGGTTGTTCGGGTCTGCGTGAAATTCAATACAAAAAGTGTATGAATAACCTGGAACTAACTCCATTCGAAGAGCTTGTGCATAATTTTCTTGTAATTCGACTTCAACGTAAAGATCAGATCGAAGAGATAGAAGGTCATCATCATTGGATGAACCATCCCATCCCCAATCCCACCAATCACCCTCATCGACACCTATTACTTCGCCGTGATTGGAATTAAGACCAATTCCCGGTGCAACCGTGCAATCGTTGGAAGCGGCCACGACTGGGGTTGCGGTTGCGAGAAGAATTGCAAGTATTGGTGCGAGAAGCCCGACGCTGAATGCACCAGCTGCGAGTCG
>DUJH01000012.1:11960-14379 GCA_013329905.1 Candidatus Thalassarchaeaceae archaeon
AGAATTGCCATTATTGGTGCGAGAAGTCCGATGCTGAATGCACCAGCTGCGAGTCGTTTTGCGGTTTTGTGCACCCTCAGCGCCTCCGAGTTCTGATTGGGCGGACGTATCCGGACTCCTTGTTCCTTCGCTCGTCCACCGTCAGATACTTCGGTTGTGGTGGTGGAGTGTGCTGATCCATGCCTGGAAGACCGCCTTCTGCTTCGACTTCCTGAACATCATATGTCTCAAGCATTTCCTCGGCATCGATTTCATCCTCGTCCTTCTGTCGCATCACGAGCCAACCCAGAACTAGGACAAGAGCAACTAGCGAAAGTAGGCCTGCACTCTCTTTATTCGGGATGAAATCCTTCCATGTCAGCTCATCCCAGGATTTCTGCGTGCGATCTTCTTCAGCGGAGAGGACCGTGACGATGTAATCCTCACTTACGCAGACTCCAACTCCGTCACACACTTGCAAAACGATGCGAATCTCTCCGGTCTGATACCACGTCATATTGCCCCAGAGGAAGTCATTCCGAGGGTCTCCATCTTGGTCTGAATCGACCATTGCGTTGAGATCCCAATAGACCGTGAGGTCTGAGGTCAAACTGATGTCTCGGTCGTTGGTGGTGATACCATCTCCATCGCTATCATCTGAGGCATCGAAGTCGAGCCAAGCTTCCAATCCTTCGATTAGATCGATGTCGTAGGCGCTGTGATTCAGTAGAACTAGGTCACCTTGTGTGACATAATCGGAGTCGATGGGGTCGATTGGCTCAATCTCGGGTGGGCGGGAGATGTGGACTGTTATCGAGGTAGTATTCGTGTCCCCACCCTCGAATCCGTCGACCACAGTTAGAGTCACGACGTAGGTTCCCGCTCGCTCCCATGAGTGCCACACCATCGGGCCTTCGACCTGAGGTGTGGCGTCGCCGAAGTCCCAAATCCAGCGTGTAATTCCGTTCCATTCGGAGTTTTCAGGGTCGGTTGAGTGGCGACCTACGAAGCGTGGGTCGGCGTCGTAACTTGCAGATCCGTCGAGTTTGAGGGGGCAGTTTGGAGCGATGAAAGCGCCGCCGTCTTCTACGAACGGCACCCACCAAGTGACCTCGTCACCATCGTTTGGAATCGTGTGAAGAGCGCTTCCGTTCGCACTTGGCTGCATGAATTCCACCATTGGAACGGGTAATGGATTGGCGATTCTAATCTGATACGACTTGGTCGCCGATTCGGCCCCGCGATCATCTATGACGGTCAACGAGATGGTGTAGAGTCCGGGTTCGGTGAATGAGTAATGGATGCCTGAGACATTCTCAATCTCAGAATCCGCTCCGGTGATGTTCCAGCGGGTTTGGAGAAGTGATGTGTCGCCGTCGGGGTCAAAGGACATGCTCTCAAAGAAATATTCCGTATCGACGGAACCATCAGATGGTCTGTCGAAGACGGCTACTGGGCGTTGATTGAGAACGCGAACCATTAGGGTCATAATCGACATATTACCGTCATCATCAGTCACTTCGAGCGTGATTGACTTGAGGCCAGGGGTCATCCATCCTACAGTGGGATTACGACTGACTGAACTGCTGGCGGAGAAGTCGGAGGTCAGAGTCATACCGCGTCCTGATAGATTGACTCCGGTATCGAATGTCCAGAGGTATTCGACTATGTGTCCATCATCGTCGGTGAATACATCGGGCATCTCGAGAGGAGTTAAGGTGTAAGTCTGGAGTTCTTCAGCGAAGATTTGGCGAGGGACTCTGTTCAGCACTCGTACGTAGACTTGATGCTCGACTACGAAGGTGCCATCATTGACGGTCAGAGTCAGAGTGTAGACGATTCCATCGGCGCTGCCGTCGACGTAGGAGTGACTGCCTTCGACCATACCTTGTCCGCCTTCGTCGCTCCCATCACCCCAATTCCAAGTGAACTCCATCTGCTCGTGTGGTACATTGTCGACCGTGCTGCGAGCGGAGAAAAGAACTCGCTGGTTTGTGAGCAGCACGACCTCGTCAGTAATGGTCACTCCATCGACTCGGATTTCGGGAATCGGTTCGGTCGTGTCTGCAACCGTGAGGGTCCAAGATTGGGTTTCAGAGTAGAATCCACCAATGTCTTCCACGGTGAGGGTAATTGTGTAATTCCCAGCTTCGGTGTAGATGTGAACTGGATTTTTCAGCCCCGAACTCGAGTTGTCGCCAAGATCCCAATTGTAAGCGACTGGGGTCTCGTTGTGACTGTAACTTTGATTCAGTTGGCCGAATCCCCAAACGTCAAAGCCACCGCCGAACATACTCACCGGAAGCCAAGTCTGAGTGATAGCAGTCGAAGTAGAGCCGGTGGCTACAGGTTCCATATTGCCCAATTCAATGGGTAGAGCGAAGGCGGTGTCGATGACCGCTCCGGTAATGTCGCGAATATCGACACCGAAGGTCCAGTC
>DUJH01000012.1:14656-14781 GCA_013329905.1 Candidatus Thalassarchaeaceae archaeon
AAGGTGACCTCAATGATTTCAAAGAACGCGTTCGAGGTCACTTCAAGCTCGATCTCCACGCTGTCATCGAGATTATCGCTGTCACGATCGAATGGAGTGATTCCCATGATGTCAACTTCAGCGGG
>DUJH01000012.1:15007-28340 GCA_013329905.1 Candidatus Thalassarchaeaceae archaeon
GTGATTCCACAACTTGCGAAGTTGTAATCGCAATCGGTGACTTGTGATTCGTACCAGGCGATGACCCAGACTTCGTCGGTAGTGTTGCCGAATCCGTGAACGAGGCCAGTACCTGCGCCTGTGGCCGAGTCGATTCGCAAGCGACTCATGGACCACGTACCGGTTGAGGAATCCTTTGCCAGCACGGTTCCAGCGACTCCAAACTGAGTCGGTTGAACCATGAGATTGAGGGGGGCGCCAGTGCCACCTGCGAACTTGTAGGCACGCATTCCCCAACCCTCGAGTTCTTGCGCAGGGCTCGTCCAAGTGTTCTGCCATTCGTCACGATAACCACTCATCTGCGTTCTGCAAATGAAGCCGGTAACGCAACCAGCAGTCATTGCGATATTGGAGAATCCGAAGGCACCTTGGGCACTGTCGAGTGCGACCGCTGCAGTGAAATTGGCGAAGATATCAGACATCGTCTCGCCGATTGCGGTAGAACCGGTCTGAGGGTTGCGAGCGAGGTTTTCGATTCCGACTCCACCAGTCGCGGTGTCGGCGACGAGACTGGAAATTGCTGCACCGCCGCCGAGTTTGTCAGCGAGATACATCAGGAACATGAATCCGCCACCGTAATCGGCGATTCTCTGATTCCACCAGCGCACGCTTATGTTGGAATTCTGAGACCACTCGTTGGCGTGCTGCGACAGCGTATCGGTAACACCGAAGCAGAGGTATGCGGCCATGTCGGCCGCTCCCTCGTCGACCCAGAGATACTCGTAAGGGTCACGAGCGTTGTGGAGCAGGTGCTCGAATTCGTGAGCGAGGATGGTATTGCGCCAGCTCATGTCGCCAGAATCAACGAAGAGAATCTCCCGAGAACTTGCAATGTTAGGGTCGAAGTATCCTCCAATGCCACCACCGCCATCGATTTGGAAGAGTATTATCTCGATTTGGCAATTATTGTCGACGTCCGGCGGATCGCCAAAGTAGGTGGTGTCAGTCGGGTAGATTGTCGACTCCCAAGTAGAAGCGATGTCATTGAGTGCTGTCGAAGAAATCACAACTCCATCTTCTACGAAGATAGCGGAATTAGTTGAAATCTTCTCGACCGTAGCAGAGACCAAACCACTTGAGGTGGTGAAAGTGTCAGTGTCATCGACAGCCCAAGCATTCTCACAGGACCTCGCGGTCGATCTCGTGTTCTGATAGGAGGGGGAAAATGGCAGAACTAGATTCGGAAATCCTTCCTCAATCCACTGCTTCTTCAGATATCCGAATGCTGAATAGACTGGTCTATCTTCATCATTGTAGATGTAGGCATGACCATCAGTGGCTGGATCAAAATCAGAGAGGTCTCCAGCGATGATTGCGCTTTCCTCATCTCCAGCCTCGTCGCTGGCACTAACCATCGGCACCATAACAGAGGCAAGCATGAGCCAAACTAACAACAACGTAGTTGTTGAACGACCTGAACCACTTGAAGTCCTCACTTGCACTCACTCCAGCAATAAGACAGGTTCAAGCCCCACTTCAACCCGCTATAACATCGATGGAGCATCGTTCGGACGCATCCGGCCCAAAGGGCCGAGTATCAAAGCCCGCTCCCGTGACGCCCAACAGCACTCGCAGCAGCACAACCATCCTGCTCAGCAATCATCAACGAGAGATAGGTGTCAACATGGGATCGTGTAGAATCGCCCTCGCTCTTGCGGCTCTGATGCTCACAGGGACACTGATTGTCCCTGCTATGGCTGACGACCCCGAACCGTTGCCATCTGATCCTCTCGAATCCAATGAGCCTGTACCGGGAGTGAAAGTGATCGTTCCGGAGGTAGTCAGCATCGTCCCACACGACCCAACGGCATTCACTCAAGGCCTTGAAATCCACAATGGTAAATTCTACGAAAGCACCGGACTGTACGGCGAATCCAGTGTGAGAATCGTCAACATGACAACGGGCGAGGTTGAGCTCCAGCGCGACCTGCCCGACGAGTATTTCGGCGAGGGTCTGACCATCTGGAATGATTCTGTCGTACAACTCACCTGGCGAGAAAATACCGCTTTCATCTACGACCTCGAGACCCTTGAACCGAGGGGTGAATTCACCTACATGGGAGAAGGCTGGGGGTTGTGCAGTGACGGGCAGGGCAATTTGTGGATCTCCGATGGCGGATCAACGATCAAGCGATTTTCACAGGACCTATCTTCCTTTGAGGATGAAGGAGTCGAGGTTCGAGTCGATGGCCTTGTGACGGACAAATGGAATGAATTGGAATGCCGAAGTGATTACCCATTTTTAGCCAATAGATGGTATGAAGACAATGTATACAGAATTAATACTGAAACTGGAATAGTCTGTCAGAAAGTGGATTTCTCAGCCATCCGCGAGCAATTTGAGACCGAGGATTCAGGGGTATTGAACGGCATCGCTCGTGATCACGAAAGCGGTGGCTGGTGGGTCACTGGCAAGAATTGGTCGAATTACTATCAGGTGAATATTCCATGGGGTGATTTTGATCCCTCTTCCTGTGAAGAAGAACCTTCCATTCAATGCGAGGCCTTAGTATTACAATGCGGAGTATCTTATTGGAGGGCAACTGACGGATTCGCACAAGACCTTGAATTCGTTTCAGTTTACGCTTTCTTTTTCCTACTAATCGTCCTTCCACCATGGTACATGTGGAAGCGTCAAACTGAGAAGCCGCCACTCACCAGCGAGGACAAGCAGGAGGGCGGACAGCGTGTATGATGATGAAGAATCCAAGCGAACTCGCCTTGAGTGGTGGCTTCAGGATTTATCCGTCGATCCGGCCACTCGTGTGGCAGGAGCGATCCTCATAATCCTCGGAAGCATCCTCGGCGTCGTCACCGGCAGCCTGCATATCACAGCTGATGTCGGCGATGTGCTGACCGGCCAGCTCGATGATTCAGGGGGGCTGGCCGATGTCCACGGAGGGGTCTATTTAGCCCTCGTCGACAATACCACTGGCGGCGAAGCAATCGAAGGCGTAACGGTGATTCTTTACGATGAGGAATTTCTCGAGATCGACCGTGACGTAACCGACTCTGGCGGCCGATTCTCGATCGACGACGTACCTCGGCGTTCAGCAACTCTCGTCGTCGACCACCCGAACAATATCACAGAACGGGTTTTACTAATCCCGGGAGACCATGCTCAGATTACGGTGACCTTGAGCGAGGGCGAGGGTGTGCACGAAATCGATATGCGCGGCGATAGTCATCTAGCCGAATCAGTTCTCATCTCATCGATAATTGGTGCTCTAACACTCGCCGCAGGACTCGCTGGAATCCTCGGAGGAATCGAGGCATATAATGGGAAAAAACACTTCCGTACACAGTTTTTGGCATATCTCGGACTTTGGAGTCAGGGATTGATGTTCATAGGTCCGCTGTTCATTCTGATGGGGATGGGGCTGGCGTATCTGACCCGTGGCCAATTTGGCTTCGTGGAGGCTTGACGTGTACCTCATCACCATCGAAGGCGGGGACGGCTCCGGCAAAGGCTTGGCCACCAAGGTCGTCGCCGAAGTGCTGGAACGAGAGTTTTGCTTTACCTCGGTAGAGGTTACTGGTGAGCCGCGACGGGATCATCCTCTTGGGCGGCTCGCTATCGACTCGGTGCGGCAACAGACGCACACTCCTGAACAGGAGGCCGGGTTGTTCGCCGCTGACCGAGTCGACCATTCTCACGGCTGGATTCTTCCTCGATTGGAAGAGGGACGGATCGTCGTGAGTGAGCGGAATGTGCATTCTTCGCTTGTCTATCAGGGGATGGTCGGTGGTCTTGGGGTCGAGCGCGTGGCTCAGGTCAATTCGGCTGCGCTTGTTCCTGATTTGTGTATCTGGGTGGATTGCGACCCCAACGTTGCGATGAAAAGAATCCAGTCCGGGACGCTGCGAATGATGTCCGACAAAGCTGAGTATTTCGAGACGACTGAGTTGCAGAAGGAGATTCGTGCGGGTTATGCTTCTTTGCTTTCCGGAGAGGTTGAGATGCCGATTCCGTTTGATATGGGCGCAATCATTGGCCCAGTCTCGAATGAGACTACTGAGCGGGAGTTCAGGCGGAAATTGACTTTACATATACGCAAGTTTGTGCATTCCCGGCCTGAACCCTTGAATGTCGATACTGAGTCTGTTGAGCGGTTTATGCTGAAGCGTTTGATCAAATCAACAAAGGGTCAAACGGTACTCGATGGGCTGGGAGTTGCACCGGCTCGTACTAGGTCCGATTGGTTGGATGGCAAGGCTCCTTGGAGGGTACTCCGTGAGGCTCAAACTGATCATTCTGCGGCGCTTGTTAAGGTTCCTGAGGGCGAGCGTGTCGATGTTCCGAAATCGGTGCTGGCACGCTCGGTTAGTTCGATTTGTGGAACTCTTGCTTTACTACCCTCGGCGGATGTCAACGAGTTGCGTAATGCTCAGGGACCTGTTCGGGCTGTTTCCGATTCACACTCTCACAAAGTTCTGCGTTTCATGGCAGACCGCTCAAAGTGGGTCAATCAGCACAAATCTTTGCTCGGGAGCGACGCTTCTCGTAACCAATTACGTGCCGAATCGCATGCTTTTGGCACGGTGATTCTGGTTCTATGGCCGCTGCGCCGCGCTTTGGCTCGCTGGCTGGCTGCAAACCCTGACACACACCCTCGCTTCGCTCTTGGACAGATTGTTCGTTCTGGTGAACATCCTCGCGCGGTTCGAGATACGATTGAGCGGCTGGCGATTCTCGGTAACGGTAAATCTGACTCAGCTCTACCAGCCGGCGCCAGCGGTTTGGTGTCTTGGTGGCAGGGTCAGTGATTCCGAACTCGCTGACTCGAATATTCACTCCTCTTCCTCTTCTATCATTCTGAGTTTAGCATCCGCGGGCAGACGCACCGAATCTGAATCATCAAACTCATGCGGCCGAGCTGAGAACATCGCTGAGAAAATCCAGGCCCCTACGAACCCGGCTGGGGCTCCAGTGAGGATTCGCATAGGGTTCGTCGACTCATACGATGTCAACAATTGCGTGAAACCATCAATTGCCATAGGTGCGAGTCCGATAGTCAATATGCCAAGCATAACGAGCATGCGACGGTCGTTGAAGTATAATTGTTCGATCGAATCATCGTTGAAAATCGATAGGAATGTATCGCGTATAGTCCAACGATTCAGTCCGCGTCTCTGCCACAATAGACAGCAAGCGACGAATCCGAATAAGATGCCAATATCGCGTGTGCAGACGGCGAGTTGGTTACCGTTGATTTCCCAGGAACGCTCGTGTTTCTGATGACAATTGAGGTCACCGATGGCGTAAACAGTCGCTGCTATTGGGTTGAGTGTCGTCCAAGCAAATAAGCCTCCATGTTCGAATTGGTTATGGCCAATTTCTTCATCCTCTCCGTGGTTGTCATTGCCCCATGACCAGATGCCATCGTAGGTCGCGTAATCCATTCGATTGGCACGAGCCGATAGATCCGGAATGCTGTCGGCGGGCATCGCCAACGGAACTAGGAACACTAGAATGAGGTAGACTCCTGCTATTGCTGCGAGGTTACGGCCGACCTTAGATTCCCTGACTCGGTCCGGTCGACCGTTCTTCAGAAGTTGTATCTCAGACTCGGTCATATCTTGGTCGATGGGTTCTATCGGCATCAACCTATCCGCTGCTCATGGTCGAGGTAGGTGTGCGTGATGCCTTCGCTATCTCGGCGGTCATCGCTGTCATGGTCTTCGTGATGGGTTCTATGATGGCTTTCTTTGCCGGCGGGATGGATGAGGATGCGATTTCTCCGGCTCTCCGCACTGGGGCGATTTTGGGTGCTGCGGTCGGTGCGGTGCTTCTGATGTTCACTCTCGCCCGCGTGCGCGATCGTGCTGAGAAAGGCGATGTACGCGCTGCGGTGCGTGCTGCGGAAGTCGATGCTTTGCGCGCTGAGATGTCCTATCTTACCGATGCGACTGATGGAGCTTGGGATGTCGAAGAGCGGGTGCGCCGTGAGCGAGGAATCCTGACCTTCGACATGCATGGATTGGATGCTGCTTCGGCGGCTGGGGCTACTGAGAGATTACTAAGGATTCGTGAGAGTTTGCAGCGTGTAAGATTGGTAACTGGGCGAGGAGAGATTTTGCACGAAAAATCAGCCAATCCAGGTATTCGTCCTGCGGTTCTTCAGCGTTTGCGGATTGGGGCGGAGGATGTCGATTGGCAGGTCTTGGTGAAGGCCGGTTCAATCACGCTGCGACCGATGGGAATCGCTCCGTCTAAGGCTCAGCGAGCTCGGCGCTTTGCGATATTCGTTGTGCCAATGTGTACGGTGATGGGCCTTGCTTTCAGAGATTTAGCCGGCCCGACGATGGCTGATCAGGGACTTGCTTTCGGAATTGCTGCAGGTGTTCTGATGACGGCTTTGCTCTCGAGTTATCGCGACCGTTCTGGCTAAACAGGTCATGCCATTCAGTAGTCTCTCAAGAGTAATCAGGAACGCCCTCGCAACAGGCCTCTACGACTCTTCGGCAGCGCGGGCATTCCATGTGTTGCCGCATCGGGATGGCTGCGCCGCGGAATCCACATTCGCATAGAATCGCGGCGCAGTGATCGTGGTCCACGAAGCGCTTCGCCCTCGTGCAGTCCAAATGGCTTACTCAGGATTTGAGGTCGCTCAACTCTTCTTGCAGATGCTCGGTTAACCAATGGTGCAGAGTATCACTGCCCATTTTGATGAGAGTTGAATTGAGGAATGCAGCGATGAGTGCGTCGCGAGCCTCCGAGGTATCGTAGCCTCGCGCCTCCAAGTAGAACATCTGATCCTCATCGACCGGTCCGTTGGCAGTACCGTGGCCGCAGCCAACGACATCATGCTCACTGACTTCGAGTTCAGGAATCGAGTCTGCTTCGGCCTTCTCGGATAATAGCAGGTTGTGGAAGAGTTGGCCTGCGTCAGCACCTCTCGCGCCCTTGGCGACTCGGAGCATTCCGGTTCCGATCGTGCGTGAGTTGCCGCCGCAAGCCGAGTGCCAATCGAGGCGACTGAATGTCTCGGGAGCGTGGTGATGAATCTCGACGTGATGGTCGAGGTGCATATCGCTTGCCGATAGGATCGAGCCGAGGACATTCAGATGGCCGCCAGTCTCACCCATTTTGTAGCGAAGGTCAGCCTTGGTACGCTCGCTTCCCGAGCTGACCGTTCCAGCCTTGACCTGCGCGTCGCGTCCAATCGCAATACTGTCGACGCGTAGAAGAGTCCCGGAATCGGTGTGGCCGATGACCACATCGTTCAGAATAGATCCATCACCGATTCGACCGCTGCGCAAGATTCCTGTCCAAGGCGCAGCGCCACTAATCTGTGTAATCAATTCGAATTCGCAGTGACGGCCGATATCGAGGGCAAGGTGCATAGCACATGGAGAATCACCTGTGTCGATGTCGAGAACGATTGGTGCACTGGCTACGAAATTATTCTCTGTGCGAAGTGTGTAAACCGAGTCGCCAGCGGCGGCCCGGATGAATGAAGAAGTCACCTCATCGGATTCAGAAAGCACCTCAGCGCCGACAATTCCTTCTTCTATCGAGATACCGACCAAAGCCACATTCTCATCTAGACAAGAGAGAGTAAGTTTCGGTGCAGCGGTGGATGGAATTTCGCTTAAATCGCCGCTAGGGTGAACTCTCTTCCAAGGTGTGTAACGCCACAAATGGTCCGCCTTGTTAGGCTCATCAAGAGACTTGTACAGACTCGTAGCATCCATGTTTAATTCACTAACCTACTAATTCACTATGTTCTCTTGCCTCTGTGGTCGAATTTCCAGCGGCAGAAATTCAGCCGATGCTCCCTTCCATTTCGAGGGCCATCAATTTGTTGAGTTCTACCGCGTATTCCATTGGAAGTTCACGGGTAAAGGGCTCAAAGAATCCGTTGACAATCATTGCCAGAGCCTCCTCTTCTGCGTGCCCACGACTCATCAGATAGAACAGTTGCTCATCGCTCACCTTCGACACACTTGCCTCGTGCTCACAATGTGCAGTTGGGTTGGCTACCTCCATGGTAGGATAGGTGTCTGAGCGCGAATTTTCGTCAAGGATGAGCGCGTCACAGACTACATTGAGTTTGCAATTTTGTGCTTTCGGTGAGACTGTAACAAGTCCGCGATACGAACCGCGTCCTCCGTCCTTTGAAATCGACTTCGAGAGAATCTTCGAAGTCGTGTTGCTTGCGAGGTGATGGATCTTCGCTCCAGCATCTTGGTGCTGACCTTTTCCTGAATATGCGACTGAAATCACCTCGGCGTGACTGCCTTCTCCTTTGAGAATGACAGATGGATATTTCATCGTCAGCCTGCTGCCGATGTTGCCATCGACCCATTCGATTTTGGCGTTCTTGTGGGCGATGCCGCGCTTGGTCACCAAATTGTAGACATTCGTGCTCCAATTCTGCACCGTGCTGTAGCGGATGTGAGAGCCGGGGAGTGCAATGAGCTCGACGACAGCGGAGTGGAGTGAATCGGTAGAGTAGGTTGGGGCTGTGCAGCCTTCGACGTAGTGGATACTACTACCTTCGTCAGCGATGATTAGAGTACGCTCAAACTGACCCATATTCTTCGCATTGATACGGAAATATGCCTGAACGGGCATTTCGACGTGGACGCCCTTTGGGACGTAGATGAATGAGCCACCAGACCAAACAGCGGTATTCAATGCGCTGAATTTATTGTCTTGGTAAGGAACGACTGAACAAAACCATTTCTTGACGATTTCAGGGTATTCTCGTAGTCCTGAATCCATGTCTAGGAAGATGACTCCCTGCTGTTCGAGGTCTTCTCGAATCGAGTGGTAAACCGCTTCGGATTCGTACTGCGCGGTGACTCCCGAGAGCCATTTCTGCTCAGCCTCGGGAATACCGAGTTTGTCGAAGGTGTTCCGGATGGCCTCGGGAACATCATCCCAGTCATCCTCCGTGCCTTCGCCCGAGCGTAGAAAGTAGCAGATCTTGTCGAAATCGATATTTTTGAGCATCGACATATTTCCCCAAGTCGGCATCGGCCGGTTCTCAAAGTGATGGTAGGCCTTGACGCGGATTTCAGTCATCCACTCAGGCTCGTTCTTGATAGCTGAGATATCGCGGACGACCTGCTCGGAGAGGCCGAAATCGAATCGAATTGTGGCGTTTTCAGGGTCATGCCAGCCGGCCTTATACTCGCCAACTGCATCACGTGCTTCTTTTGCTGCTATTTTCTCACTTCCTTGTTTTCCTCTGAATTGTTATCTGCTTCGTATTGTCCACTTTGAATCACTCACGCAGCGGTCTCGGCTTCGTCCACCGATTCGTCAGTATGGCCTTCATCGAGCCAATCATAACCGCGCTCTTCGAGCTCGAGGGCGAGTTCTGGCCCCCCGGTCTTGACGATTCGTCCCTTGATCAGTACGTGCACCTTGTCGGGCTGGACATGTTCGAGGATTCTGGAGTAGTGAGTGATGATCAACGCTCCAGATTCGCTACCACGAATTGCCGTGTTGATTCCCTTCGCGACAGTGCGGATTCCATCGATGTCGAGTCCCGAATCGGTTTCGTCGAGGATCGCTAACTTCGGTCGCAACAGCATCAATTGGAGAATCTCAAAGCGCTTTTTCTCTCCTCCGCTGAATCCATCGTTGACATAGCGGCCGAGGAATGAACGATCGAGGTCTAGTTCTTTCATCGCCTGTTTGAGTTGTTTGCGGAAATCACTACCCTTCGCTGCTTCTTCTCCGCGAATCGCGGCGACGGACTTACGCAGGAAGTTGCCAACCTGAAGTCCAGGAACTGCCTGAGGGTATTGGAATGAGAGGAATACGCCGGATCGAGCCCTCTCCCATGGCTCCATTTCCAAGAGGTCCTTGCCGTCGAGTTCGACGCTGCCTTCGCTTACTTCGAAGTCAGGGTGACCCATGATGATGTTCGCAGCGGTGGTTTTTCCGCTACCATTTCTTCCCATGATGGCGTGGATTTCACCTGGAGGGATTTCGAGATTAATTCCGCGAAGGATCGGTGTATCGTCGATTCCGGCATGCAAGTTGCGAATGCCGAGGACAGGAGTGTCAGATACCATGAGTTCGCCTCGCTTTTGCCATCTAACGGTCCCTAATGAATGCGACCGTCAAAGACGGTCGTTGAAATCAGCCTGATTCACGGTCAATCAGAAGTAGTTGTGGCATCACCGGATGGTCGTGTCGAGTGACGATGATCTGGCCGAATCGTATCGACTTCAGGTCGAGGCGATGATGACTGCAGAGTCTGAGAAGCGTATAGCCGAGGCCCACGATCCAGCAGAGCTGGATCGACTTCGTTCGCTCTCGTTGCTCAATTTGGTAGAGAGCAAGCATACAGATCTCATACCCGCCCTGATGGCGAGACTTGGGCCGGTTCGGGCCGCCCTCGACGGTCATGGCGGCGAACTTATCGTCGCTCAATCCGAGGTCGAAGAAATGCACTCGGGATCGAAGGCTCTCTCACTCGTCATCGACCTCGATGGAGCCTGTGTCTCATGCGGTGCGGCTCCAGGGACTCTGAAAGGAATCCAAGACGACTTACTGATGGATGAGGAGGTAGTTGCTGTATGCTTCGCCGCCTCGATGCTCGAATGGTTCAATGAATTACAGCGGGAGTTTGTCCTCAAGCACGGCGGCGTCACCTTTGTCGAGGTCTGAAAATGAGTGAGGACAGACTCGATGCACTGCGTTCGGCGCACGAAGCAGATGGAGTGCGGCGTTCGACTCGCCACTCGGTTCGAGTCGAGGATTATCTCGAGGTTTTGCACGAGTTAGAACTCGTCGAGGGTCGAGCCAAACCTGCTCGCATTGCTGAATTGTTGGCAGTTGCGCGACCCTCTGTGACAAAGATGCTCAAGCGTCTCGACCAGGAAGGGCTCGCCGATTACGAACGATATCGTGGCGCGGTTCTTACCGATGAGGGACGTGCTGCCGCAATCTCCCTGCGAGAACGACACAGTTTGCTCGTCAGATTCCTTAGCATCCTTGGTGTCGATGAGGATACTGCTCATACCGATACCGAAGGCATTGAACACCATCTCCACGAGACCACACTCGATGCATTGCGAGCACTGGTCGAGAAAGCCGAATCAGACCCCGATTGGTGGAGTGCTCGCAACGAATAAGCCGCGCTAATCAGATTCGAGAGCAGCAATCGCACCCGGCGCGAGGCCGAGAACAGTGATTTCCTCTCCTTCTATCAAACGAGTATCAGGAGCGGCATTACCCGCCATATCGTAAGCTCCAGCCTTGCCTTTCCAAGATCCGCTGCTGACGAGTTCAAAGAGCCTGTCCTGACTCAATTCATCGAACTCGACAATCGCAGATTCAGTCCAGAAATCCGCGGTCCAGCCGCCATGTAATACATGCTCGCCCGCTCCTCCCGGGGGGTATACAAGGGCAGTCGAAGACCAGACGCGATGGCGATTCCCTGACAGTCGTAACAGCATCGCCATCGCGTGTTGCTCATCATCGGGCTTCCCCAACGGCATCAGAGGATCATCTGGGTCTGCCACGATGGTATCTGCGACAATTACCACATCAGCGGTCGCAGCCCCTGCCATCATAGAAACAACCCCCTCCTGAGCGGCAGCCGAAGCCTTCGCCAAACAAGTGAATTCTACCTGCTCCTCTACCGGCGCACCCCAACGCGGCTTCGGTTCATCAAAAACCAATGCGGTCGCGCTCAAATCAACCTCAGAAAGCCGCTCACTCAACCAAGCTAGACGCCGCTCAGAGGCAGATGCAAGATGCACCTTGCGCATACCATCGACCTCACAGATCGATGCGCAGCGCACAGATAGGGCAGCGAGTCATCTTCAGGTCCATGCCGACCTCGAAGCGACTATCGCAATCAGGACAAACCACCTGCCTATTCAGAGGCGGAAGCCCGGGCAATACCGGAGCCTCACCCATCGGAGGGAGGGGTTGAGCAACCGCTCCCTCTGCCGGCGGTGGAGGGATTATTCCTGGAATCGGGGGAGCCATCTCGGCCATCTCTGCTACGTCGGCCCTATGCTGCCGTCGCTCCCGCCGCGAAGAACTGGAATCGGAATCCTCCTCAACGATCTCGACGATAGAAGAAGTATCGATAGCCTCGACGGTGATATCGTCCTCATCGATGACATCTACGACATCATCTTCGAGCATCACCAAACCTTCAGCCCGCGTTCGCCGACGGCCACCCATCCAGCGTATCGCCCGGCCAGACAATACGGCGAGAACGATGGTGCAAAGGAGTAGAACTGCAACAGCAACCCCTCCCAGTAGAATGTTGAAACTACCCTCATCCAAGCCCAGATTAAAGCGCAATTGCTCAAGGATGTCGCCCCTATCTTTGTTCCCTGTCGAATCATCGATGATCGCGCGGATGACCCAGCCCTGACTCGATGTGTGAATAATCGCAACCTCATCTCCACTTGGCGCCCGACTCACAGAGTGTAGCCAACCGGCACTTATCCGGTTAGAAATCGACATCCATTCGGATTCTGCATTCATCATTCCATACTGAACTTGCGGGCCAGACGGCCCGACCATGTCGTGGAATACTTGCACACCTCGGTCATTTTCGATGAAAATAATCTTCGAAAGACCGCGCGCGTTCATCGAAATAGAATTATTTCCAATCGCCTTGAATGAATCATCAGCAATCATGCTGATGAAGCGAGTATCGAGGCCGGAACCTTCTCTCCAAGCCACCATCAGTAGGTCCTCGCCAGAAACGGTTTCAACCCTCATCTGAGGTAGCGAAGCCTCGTCACCGACCGCCTTTTTGTAGGACCAGGACGAGTGTTGAAGATCGCCGTGAGCATACCAAAGACCAAGCCTGTCGACGCCCGAGGTGTCGTTGCGCATCGATTGGAAAAGGATGTGGCCATTGTCCTCGCCGAACTCTATCTGCACAGGATCCGTCTGCCCTGCGACTACGTCTATGTCAGCGATTACATTGGGTGTCAATCGCCAATCGTTCGAGGAGGTTGGCGCGTCAGCTTCCAGAAGGAAGATGCTGGTTAAATCCTGATAACTTCCTCCAGTTAGCAAATCTCTGTGGTAACCAGCGACGAGCAACTCGGTCCCCTTGACATCGAGGTCGATTCCCCAGTACTTTCCATCCGAGAGGAGAATCGGATCCATCAAGTCTTGAATTGGAGTCATTTGACAAGCAGAATCGATTGTTGAATACGACACGGTTTGTTGCAGATAACCGCTCGTGTCGAGGAAGCGCCGCGTCCACACGACGTGTGCTACACCATCGTCTGTGGCTACGGCGTGGAAATCTCCTGACCAAGTTTCTTCAAGCATATTTGTGCAGGCTGTCAT
>DUJH01000012.1:28569-31644 GCA_013329905.1 Candidatus Thalassarchaeaceae archaeon
CCTTCTCCATCGAGTTCGATTACTTCGACAGGGGTCTCTCCCGTTTGGAAGTTCATTCCTCGACCGCCCGAGACAGTACTCTTCTCGACGAGGGCGGTCCATTCGACTTGGTTGTTGGACCAATCGATGTCTGAGAGAATCGGGCCGGTCAGTGTGATGCGGAATTCAAACGGCCCGGTTTCTTCGGTGCTGAGGGCGAAGCTGACACTTTGTGAACCGGCTCCAGAGATCGATGGAATCGTCGTTGAAGAGGTCAATTCCCAGCCGCGTTCTGTGTGAAGGTGGAGTTGTGCATCGACTTGTTCAGCAGTGGTTGAGCCGAGGTTATCGACGCGGGCATTAATTTGGAATAATTCGCTAGGGCGCGGGATTGAAGGAATTGTTGTTATCGCACCCGTGGCAAAGGCGAGGTCGATTCCAGCGGGACGCTGGACGACCTCGAAGTCGATACTCTCGTCGTTATTCGTCTCATCGATTTCCTCGATAGAATCACCCGGGTCAAGGGCGATTGTTACCTGTCGAGTACCTACATCGAGAGGATTCCAATAAAGGGTCACTGCGACAATGTCGCCAGAGTCGATAGAGGGAATAGTCAGTTCGTATTTACGAGTGCCTTCCTCAAGCAGATAGACGACGACATTCGAGGCGGATTGGTCACCGTCATTGCGGATTTCCGCGCTGACGTCGACAAAGGAATTGACGAAGGTCTCAGACAGCGGGATGCCCCACTCGGAGACTGTAATCCCACTGCGGAACATCAGGTCGGGGGCTGGTGGATCATTGTCGATTTCGAGGGTGATCCGAACCTCTTCTGAGCGTACTTCACCCCCGCTGATTAAGCGTAGTGAAATACGGTGAGAACCGTCGGGATGTTGGTCGGAATCCCAATTGAAACTGAACATCCCGGTTGTTCCTCCTGAGCCTGCATAAACCGTCTCTTCGACCCAATCCTCCTTACCGATTCGCCATTGCAGAGTTCCACCATCAACCGTTTCGTACTCACCTTCGAAGCGGACATCTCCAGCGACGGAATTCTGTCCGCTCGGACTTGTAAGGGTCAACTCGACACGACCAATTTCGTGTTCTTGACGCTGAGTATCGCTCCATTGATCCCACTCGTTGCGTGCTTGTACCGAGATGCGAATCTCAAGTGCGTTGATTTCGTCCTCGGTAAAGTCAGGAATCGAGAAATCGGTGGTCCAATTTGCTGTTCCTTGGGCTTGGTGCCAGTCGACAAGGACTTCTTCCTGAGTAGGTGAACCCTCTGGCTTGTGCGTGTAGGTAATCTTGACTTGGACCTCTTCGATACTACCGTTGGTCTCGGCGTCCTCGTCAATGTGACCTCGGACAGAGTAAGTCTCTCCTTCGACAAGCCACGAGTCCTCTACTGGCCTCTCAATGGCCAGCCATTCGCCTTCACCAGGCGGTGGTGGCTCAGTTTCGTTCCCACCACCATTTCCGTCTCCGATCATGGCTGAGAGAATCATGTTTCCATCGATGATGCCGAAGCCGTATTCATCGTTCCAAGTGTCAGACGCGCCGGGTTCGGAGGCTTCGCCCCTAGTGTCGGAGTTCTCACGAAGTAAATCTTTGACATCCTGCGGATCGAGAGACATACCTTCTTCATCGGCAATTTGCAGAATCACAGCGACAAAACCTGCCACCGCAGGACAAGCCATACTCGTCCCGCTCATTTCGACATAACTGTCTTCGGCGAGGGGTTTGGGAGTTCCCGGTAATTGGCTTGAAGATGCAGCATGAGATGCTGAATTCATGTCCGTGCCTGGAGATACCACATCCGGTTTGAGTTCGTCCTGATCGTCCCCATCCCCGTCGTCCTCTCGTGGTCCTGAATTGGAGTAAGAAGCGATTGAGTCGTCGCCGCGGTCAATGGTGTCTTTGTCGTCTATTGCTCCAACCGTAATCGAGGCGTCAGCAGCACCTACCGAAGTCACCCTGCGGCGTCCGTCATTACCGATTGCAGCGACCGGCACGACGCCTGCTTCTGCCGCTTGGTTCACTGCTCTAGCATCGGCGGCGGTACCGTTGTCACCAGGGTCGTCGCCGTTAGGATCACCGATGCTTCCGAAGGACATCGACATTACTTGGATGCCCTCGCTGGAGTCGTTATTTCCCCAGTCGGTATCGACATTGGCAGCGACCCAATTTATGCCTTTGAGAGTAGCAGCAGAGTTGGTTCCGCCAGTGTCGGTCATCACCTTGACATCGACGAGATAGGCACCGGGGGCATAGCCCTGGTGGATGCGTCGTGAATCGCCGGTCCCGAGTGCAATTCCAGCGACGTGAGTTCCGTGTCCGTCTCCATCGTCAGGGTCATGGGTGCCTTCGTTATTGCAGTCGTTCTGGTTGAGAGAAGTGGCGTCACAACCAGCTATCCACTTGGGATCAGGAAGGTCATCGGGATCGTTCTCATTATCGTCATTGTCGTCGGAGAAATCGTCGAGTGAGAAGTGCTCGTTATCGACCCCGGTGTCGAGGATTGCAATGACGATGCCCGAGCCATCGTAGCCGAAATCACGCATTGCCTCATCGTATCGGTCTGAGTCGCGGACCTTCGAACCACGAGGAGCTGAGTCGAGATATGGGGCAAGGACATTCTGTTCCTCGACCATAACGACTCCATCGAGTTGCCAAATCTCAATCAATGCACTGACTGGAACATGGTCGAGAACGATGGAGTCGAGGATATCCATTTGGAAGAACCACGAGCCCTGCTCTTGCCAGCCGTGGGCTTCGAGAATTTCGCGGAGTGCTGCAAGATCGCTCGGCCCAGGGTGCCAAGCATAATCGACGACAATCGCAACCGTATCTTTGCCATCTATGCCAATGATTGCGGTTGGCGATACCGACTGACGTTGACCAGCGATGATTCGCTGAAGTCGGTCGTCCATTCCGTCGGAATCGAAGTCATACCAGTAGCCGAACCACCAACCCTCATCCTCGACTGGGAAGCCGGCATCGAAGGGCGGAGAACGGATTGAGCGGTCGATTGGTTCACACTGAATTTCACCACAAATCAGGGCTGGAGGCCAGTTCGCTGGGCGCTCTTGACCT
>DUJH01000012.1:31866-37156 GCA_013329905.1 Candidatus Thalassarchaeaceae archaeon
GTTGGAAATGCCGAGACGGCGATGCTCATGTCGAGCACCAGTATCATCGCCGCAAGGACAAGCGGAGTGAGGTCAAGTCGACTTTCAGTCATGGCTCTGCAAGCAGAGCCAGCCTAAGTCGGGGTATAAGCCGAACCCGTCGAGGTGCCGAAGAGGCGTCTCATCGGCACCTGTTGATGCTTGCGCCTCGTGCTGTCAAGGCCACTTGATGTGTCTACTGGAGAGGTCACATCGAAGGCTGCAATTCTCTCCTTGAACCACAGCGTGGACCTCGCCCTCGCAGACCGGGCAAATCACCTGCTCGGCCAACTCCTCCAACCACGCTCTGCGAGTCTCCAATTCATCGCCTTCGTCACGCAGCCGCTTGAGGATGCGGGCAGCCTCTCCCTCGAGGGGTTTTCCAGCCTCACTCCAAGGGTCTGATTCGAGGCTGCCCATGCGTGCAGTCGCCACTTCTCGCGCCGCCGTGGAGGCGGCTGTTCCGGCGACCGAGATATCCGTTGAATCATCGAGTTTCGAGGGCGCTCCCCGAGCGATTGGCCGGGCGAGCGCCCAAGCCAGCATGAAGCCGCCCACATGCGCCATGTGGGCGACATTCGTGACCGATTGTTCGGCCTCAATTTGGTACATGTTCCAAACCTCGAGGCCCAATCGGAAAGCTGCGATTCCCCAGACTGGCCAAGCCCGTATGAAGAATAGCAGCGGAAATTCGATTCTATCATACGGCCAGCAGGCCATGTAGGCTCCCAGTATACCGAACGCGGCGCCGCTGGCGCCGAGGGCCGGGCTATACGATTCAGGGTGAGTCAGCACCCATGAGATATTCCCTCCCAACAGCCCGATAAAGTAGATCACAATCCAGCGCGATCGCCCCATCCGTTGTTCGAGAGGTACCCCGGCGAGCGCGATGACCAAGATATTCCCGAGAACGTGAATCCAGTTGGCGTGAAGCCAAGCAGAGGTGAAGAATCGATGGACTTGGTCTGGATGGTCGGCAATTGCCGGAATCAGCGTAAGAAACGCCATAGGCGTGAAATCGAACAACCCGAAATCGATTATCATCTGATAGAATGTCACGAGAAGCAGCGAGAGCACGGTCGCCAGAGCGATACTCGTCTCTTGCTTCCAAGCGACGACATACGGTGCTGCTGCGACCGCCAAGAATAATCCGAGAGCAAGCATATCCGAGCCGGTCAAATCGCTCCAGAAAATCTCGAATTCGGGCGCAGCCATGCGACTTCCTCACCCTTCGACGGAACGGTTCAGGGCATAGCCGCTTCGCTGGAGCGCTCGACGGAACCACTCAAACGCGCGCGACCGGTGGACGAGCCATGAGCGCGCGAGTGCTGCTATCCGCCGATGGGCTGGTGGTTGACCGTGGAGCGCGCAAGGTCCTGCGCGGCGTCGACTTCTCTCTTTCTGAGGGAGAAGTTGTGGGCCTTGTCGGAGTCAATGGGTCTGGTAAGACGACCCTGCTCGAGACGCTTGCTGGACTTCACTCGATGTCGGATGGCAAGGTCGAGAGGCACGATTCTGGAACCACTGAAATTGTGCGTAATTCCGATGGGCAGCGCGGAAATATTCGCGGTTTTGGTCTGGCGCTGCAAAGCGACGCGATTTGTGGCGATGAGAGCGTCGCTGAGCGCGTCCGTGGAGCTTGTCGAGTTGCTGGACGCGCCGACGATGAGGCGGCTATTGCTCAGATGCTTTCAGATTGGGGTCTAGGCCACCGGGCTGATGATCGAGTCGCCAAACTTTCCGGTGGCCTACGTCGTCGAGTAGCAGTTCTCTCTTCTTTGGCTCCAGCGGCTCTCAACTCTGAGCCGACAGTAGTCCTTCTCGACGAGCCTTCCGAAGGTCTCGACGAGTCATCTCGCGAGCTCTTAGCCGGTTGGCTTGGCTCACTCTCAGCTCTCGGCCACTCTATCCTCGTCGCAACTCACGACCCTGAGATGATTGCCACTTGCAACCGGGTCGTCACTGTCTCCGAATCCGGCTCGATTAGCAGCACTGAAAGCGGGACAAATTCGCTCTCTGCTCCCCTTCCGGAGCCGGTTGGCTCAGCCGATCACAAAGAGTTCTTTGGCTGGGCATTACGCTTGGAAAGGCGCAACCCAATCGATACCCTCGGTCGAGGAGTACCCGCACTCGTCGCCTTATTGCTCGTCTATACCCTCTCAACCGATATCGCGCGCACGAGCGAGAATCACGATTTGCTCTCCGCGCTGATTCTGACTCCCGCATTCATCAGCGCCCTCGTCGCACCCGCTCTCATCAAGAGACTCGCAGAGGAACGAGCCGGTGATTGGTGGAGGGCGATGACCGGAGCCGGCTCGCGAATCTGGTTCTCGATTATGGGGGCATCATTCCTGCTTCCATTACCAATCATCTATCTCTCATGGTACGTAATCTCAGGAGACCTCGATTCCGATGTTCCAAATTGGCTCTGGCTCTTCGCTTTGGTGATAATCGACCTTAGTGTAGCCGCTTCCGCTCTCCATCTAATGGTAGCAGACCTCAGTCGAGCCAGCGCTGTTTCAGGTTCCTTGCTTCAACTCGTTCTGATCTGGCCTTTCCTTCAGATGACGAGCGCTCTAACATCGATAATGACCGATGGAATGAGTTTTGAATTAACACTCGGTGAACCCATTGCAGACATCGGGATAGCTTGGTTGTCAGTGGTACTAATTTGGGCCATGGCGGTAATCATTCCTGAAGATTGAGAGGTGGAAATATGAATTGGCGTGACTCAGGATATGCCTTGACGTATGTTGGTTTAGCGGGTATTGTATTTGCGACCGTCATGGGTTTGGAATTTGCTCCGACAATTAAGGCATGTACTGAGGGGGGATGTTTTGGTGCTCCAGAAGCGTATAGGATTCTCTACCTTCACGTCCCCTTTGCTTGGTGTTCATTCCTATCTTTCAGTGTTCTATTCTATGGCTCATTAATGTGGTATTTGAAGCGCAGTGAAGATGCTTGGGTTTACTTCCAAAGTGGTTCTGACCTTGGCTTGATTTTTGGTTTAGGAGTGATAACTTCGGGTCCAATTTGGGCTTCTGCAGAATGGGGTACTCCATGGGATTGGGGTGATATACGACTCAATTCATTCGGTTTACTTTCAGCGATCGCTCTATTCCTAGTATATTCACGTCGATCTCAACCAGACACCCCATCTACGCGGGATACTCTATCTGCAATTGGCCTGTTTGGATTCGCCTTAGTTCCGATTACAGCCGGAGCGACTCATTGGTGGAATACTACACATCCTCCATTATTGGTTCTTGAATCGGGTGAAAAGGTGGGCATGGACTCCGAAATTCGCACTTTGTTATTGCTGAATTTCGCAATTATGTGTGTTTTATTCGCGGGCTTCCTGCTGCTTTCGAATAAGCGGTATCGTCTTGCAGCGGAGGTTTCCGCTCGCAAGGCGGAACTTGACGAGGAGGCGATGTTGTGAGTGGAATCGTTGAGGCTTACCTCGCCTACTCGATAATGGTCGGATTAGTGGTCTGGTTCAGCCGCGAACTGCTCGGGCAAATCTCCTCGCTAGAGGCTGAACTCGAGGTGCTTTCCAGCAACGATATCGGCACCTCGGATAGTGCAGACTCCGAGGAATGAACACCTCGCTCTTCTCTTCGCTGATTTTTCCTCCTTGACCTTAATCTCGGCCCCAAAGGGGGCCGAATGCTCTCCCGACCTGCTCACCAACCCTTCAAACGGGGCAGGTCTGCCGGAAGTCGGGGGAGCACCATGGAAAGCGCAGCCTTCTGCATCTCTTGCGGCTCACCTCCACCGCTCACGTCCGAAAGGCTATGCGAAGGCTGTCTGCGGACCCGAACGACATTTTCTGAGGTTCCCGAACGTATCCAACAGCACCGCTGCGCCAAGTGCGGCATGCATGAGGTCGAGAAGCGTTGGGTCCGCATTGGTGACGAGGAACTCGGCGAACTGCGACTCCGTGAGAACATTGCATTTACCGAGGGCGCAACCTCGGTTGCCATCGATATGGCCTACCAATCAATCGACGAGCGCACCGCTCGTCTTCATGTGACAGTCGAGGGTAAACTCGAGGGTCTAGATTTCGGCGATCAGTACGAAGTTCTGTTACAGACCAGCAATGCGGTCTGCCCGACCTGCACTCGCAAAGCAGGAGCTTACTTCGAAGCCACAATGCAACTTCGCAGCGCAGGTCGACGCTTCTCAGAAGAGGAAGTCAAGGATCTCAGAGGAACCCTCGATGAACTCCTCGAAGAACTCGAATCTGACCCGATGTTCTTCGTCACCAAAGAAGGGCCCGTCACAGGGGGTTGGGACCTCCAGTTTGGATCAAAAGCACTCGCAAGGACTTGGGCTCGGAAGTTGGTCCGAAAGTTCGGAGGCACGACCAAGGAAACTTCGACATTGGTGGGAATGAGAGAAGGAACCGAGGTCACTCGACTCACTCTAAGCTACCGAAAACCGGCATATTCACTCGGAGACATTGTCCGTTGGAAGCGCGATAATTGGATTGTTTCTGCTTGGCAAAAAGATGGTTCAACGCTTCGTCGACTCGACCGGAATGAGCGAACAGGAGTAACTTGGAGGGACATGGAGAAGTCATCGGTTGCATGCCGATTTGACGATCAAAAAGTGGTCGATATTCTCAATCGTGACAGTTCAGGAGCGGAGGTCATGGATCCGACTGATTACCGCGTGGTGACTGTCGCTCTGCCCTACGATGATGATGGTTCGAGCCCCAATCTGCGCATCGCTTTCATAGATGACTCGTGGTTGGCTGTGCCGGGACACGCTGGGGTTGACTGACTATGTCTAAGCCGGATTTCGACACACTACTCGCCACTCATGATAGGGGTGACATGGCAGGTTACACCCGCCGATTTGCCGACGACCTTGAGGCGGCACTCGGTGCGGCTGTCGAGGTCGATGCGGATATGGATTGGAGCGGTGTGCTGTGTCTTGGCATGGGCGGTTCCGGTGCGGGAGGGATGTTTTTGTCTGCCCTAACCGACTCCTCAGGAGGACTACCATTCGTCGTTTGGAGAGACTACGGTCTTCCCTCTTGGTGGGGGCCTGATTGGCTGGTTTTGGCTACTTCTTACTCGGGGAATACCGAGGAGACGCTGGATGGTGTTCGCGCCGCCCTTGAGGGAGGCGGCGTGGTTGTAGGCATCTGCTCTGGTGGCGAGCTTGAGCAGGTACTCTCCGCGAGTGATGATGCTCTTTGCCTGAGCGTTCCTGGTGGACAGATGCCACGCTCCGCCTTTGGTCATCTTCTAGGAACTCAACT
>DUJH01000012.1:37329-50045 GCA_013329905.1 Candidatus Thalassarchaeaceae archaeon
GCCGCTTGCTGGGCGCTGGGGATTCTTCCACGTCCGGATGAAGACGAATTAGCGGGGATGATCAGCCGACTACGCACGGCTTCTGAGTCTGCTGACCTCGTCGGAGGAGACGGACGGGTCGCGGCGATGGTGGCTGGGATGGCCGATCGATCGATAGGAATCGTCGCCGCTGGAGAAATGGCTCCTGCAGGAGTTCGCTTTGCGAATCAACTCAACGAGAATTCTGACCGCTTCGCTCGGCCGGTTACCTTACCTGAGATGAATCACAATGAGATTGTTGCTTGGGGTCGTGATGCTGAGTCACAGGCCTTGCTCTATCTGGCGAGTCCTGCTACGCACCCTCGCGTGAGTGCTCGACTCGGATGGATGATGGAGAATGTCGAGGCGGGCGATTCATGGCTGCTTGATTGCGAGGGTGAGAGCCTGCTTGAGAGTCTCCTCATCGCTGCGCACATCACCGATTGGGTGAGTATCGCACTGGCTGTCACGAATGGTGTCGATCCATCAGAGATGGCTTCGATTGAGGGGCTGAAGGCGCACCTCGCGACTATTCAGTAGATTGGTCCAAGGACCAAACGCGGGTCTGGATAAATCGCCAGAGATTTCTCGCGGTCAGCCGGAGCGACGACCCCAGGCATATCGTGAGTCTCGGGTTCTTCGTACGAGAGTTGGAAGTGCAGATGGGGGTCCCATCCTCCATTCTCATGACGGTCGCCCATCCAACAGATGACCTCCCCGGGGCTAATCTTCTGACCGACCGACTTGCCTTCAACCGAGGTGGCATCGAGGTGTCCGTAGAGTGCCCAGATGGTAGTGCCGTCGAGAATATGCTTGGTAATCACGACGTAACCATAATCGCCGTCGGCTGGATTGTAGCCAAAGTGTGAGATTTCACCATCGGCAAAGGCCATGCAAGGGGTTCCGACGGGCGCCCCGATATCGATGCCGATGTGGAGGAAGCGCGCACCATCGAAGAGAGCTGTATTGTACATCCCGGGGCGCAGTTCATCGTATCTCCCGATATCGTAGTCAAACTTTGAGGGTGAGTAATTGCCGGTAGTGAAATCACGGACTTCGTACTCATCAGGGAGATTGACTACTGGATGGAACTCATGTGAATCCCAGTTGATCATGACCCGCCGAAGCGGGTCGAGAACATCACTCCTCCTCTTCCGCTTCTTCGGCGAGGCTTCGAGTCCCACTCTTTTCTCTGAGGTCTTTCGTGGTTTTAGCGCCTAATTTTTTCAGCATCTCAGTCTGCCGAATGACGTTTCCAGTTCCTTCAGTAAGTTGGTTCGAGGCCTTGTCAAAGGCGGTCTGAGCTTGATCCAATTCGAAGCCAATGGCCGTGAATGACTCAAGGAACATCACGACCTTGTCGTAGAGCAGCCCTGCGCGCTCAACTAGCGCAAGTTGATTCTTCGATTGCTTCTCCTTCTTCCACAGGTCCTGAATCATCATCAGAATGACCATGATAGTCGTTCCACTGACAATCTTGACTCGTTGGTCTGCAACAAGTCCCGTGTAGAGTTCAGGGTTGTACCGCATTGCATCGATGTAGGCGCTCTCCAGAGGCACAACCATGAGCACGAAATCGAGAGTATTGATGCTCTTCATGTGGCTGTAATTGGCTGAGGCGAGTTTCTTCACATGTGACTTGATTGATTCGCAATGTTCCTTCATCGCAGCCTCAGCCTCATCCTCATCTGTGGCATTGACGAACTGTGTGTAGGCTGTTAGTGAGACTTTTGAGTCGAGAACGACTTGTCTGTCTCCTGGAAGGTTGACTACGAAATCTGTCCTCTTTCGACTCTTATCTGCAGCGGTCTCGGAGAGTTGTGTGACATAGTCACGTCCCTCGACGAAGCCCATGCTCTGAAGCAGGTTCTCGACCACGACCTCACCCCATGCACCTTGGGCGCTAGAGTCTCCCTTCAGTGCATTTGTCAAGGCCTGAGTATCGCTTGAAAGTTGAAGTCCAGCCGTCTCTACAGCGCCTATCTTAGTCTCTAGAGTGGTCTCTCGTCGAATCCTCTCTCTCTCGACTTGCTCCACACTGTTGAAGTAGTCACCGAGAGATTTCGAAAGGTCTTCTGTCGCCTTTGTAAAACTCCCTTCCTTCTCCTTATCAGCCGCCTCTACAGCATCTGAGAAGGCCTTTGTGGCAGCCAGCTTGTACGTGTCGAGCATCTGATTTTGAGTGGTTTGAAAGGCTTCTTCGCGAGCTTCCAATTGGGCTCTCACTTTGACTAATTCAGTTTCTGCTTCGCTCGGACCAGAGTCCATTTTCTGCTTCGCTAGCAGCCATCCAATTGCTGCACCAACAAGAATTCCAACGACTGCGAACACGATTTCCATTTCACTCAGCAAACAAAGAGGAAATCGAGGGTATATCAAGACTGGCAATCCGCTTCGCAGGTGTAAGTCCGATCTTGAACTAACCGCACACGCCAATAGAGCGACAGCCTACGCAGGGCGTGCGCCAGCGTCGTCTCGCTATGTTACTCTCCTCGCTTCCAGGGCATCCTTGCTCGGATGTTGGCTTGGAGCAGTATTCGACTAGTGGCGATTTGGCTGCATCGTGGTTGGCGCAAATCGCCGCGTTCGGCGATCTTGATGCTGATTCAGTGGTCGCCGACTTGGGCGCGGGCAATGGAATTCTTGGAATCGGGGCCGCGCTGATGGGTGCTGGTCAGGTGGTTCTAGTCGAATGCGATGAGGCTGCTTGTGCCGTAGCATTCGAGGCGGTCGAACAGGCCGGGGTTGGTGATGTCGCTGAGGTGATGTGCAAAATCGTCAATGAGAATCTAGATGTCGCTGGAGTCGACCTTGTAATCTCGAACCCACCATGGGGTTCTCAAACACCGAAAAGCGACCGCCCATTCCTCGAAGCAATGCTTCGTAGTGGTGCGAATTCTCATTTGATGCACAGCGCTGAAGCAACTCATATCGAACCGTTATTTGAGGGGGCTGGCTGGACTGTTGAGCGATATTGGGAAGCGGACTTTGCTCTGCCAGCTGCCTACGCCCATCACTCCAGTCGCCAAGGTAAGACACGAGTTGCATTCTGGCGACTGATTCCACCTGAGTGAATCCACCCTCGCTCCGAGAGCGCTGAAGGGACCTTCCCCTGACCGTGCTACGCACGGGCGGACCGTTCATAGGGGGTGGTCCGGTCGCCGGCCTCGATGAGCGCTGCTGATGGAGACTTCGTCACGCCCGGTAACACGGTCGAGATTCCAGCCGATGCCAATCTCGGCTCGGGCATCTCCGAGACCGACTCCGGTGCAATCGCCCTAGTCAGCGGCACCGTCGTCAGCAACGATGGAACAATTTCCATCGAGGCCAACAGACCCAAGACGAACTCACCTCAGATTGGTGACGATGTTATCGCCGAGGTCACCAAGCTGATGCCCAAGGTCGCGATGGTACGCTTACTCCACATAGAGAAGGAAGCAGGTCACCGCGACCTTGCTGCTCTGAATCTCTTCGCTGACATTTTCGTCACTGAGATTGTAGACAGATTCCTACCATCTCCAGGCGATGCTATGCGAACTCGAGATTTGATCCGAGCTCGAATCACCCAAATTGAACCGAACGTTAAGGCAAGCACTCGTGGCTCGCCCGAACTCGGAGTCCTATCGGCAATCTGTCCTGCTTGCGGAATCGACCTCGTAACCTCCGCAGATAAGGACGATTTCAACGTCGATTGCCCACGCTGCGACTACATTGGTTACCGCGCGCTCTCCAACGGCTTCGGCCACGGACACATCCTCGGAGACGACGTTCAGAGCCTCAATCGTGGCGGCGAGCGTTGGTCTGCAGACGCTGAGAAGAATCTCGGCCACGAGGGCGCTCGACCCTATCTTTCCCCAATGGCTGATCATCGCCGCGGAATCACCCACGAAGCCCCAGCGGCGGCGATGCGCATGCGCGCAGCAATCACTGGAAAAGGAGGCCGTGGAAGGGGTGGCGGAGGCAAGGATCGCGTCCAGCACGAATGCAAGTGCACCCTCTGTGGAATCGACACAACCGTCCCATTCAAACCGACACCTGGCAAGCCAATCCGCTGCCGCGACTGTATGGGCAAAGTCAAGGATGGCAAAGCAACCAAGGAGCAATTGGCGGCTGAGAGAGCGGTTCTGACAAAGGCTCGAGCCGAGTCTTCAGAAACTTCTGGAATCAAACTTTTCGTAGCACGTCTCGCCTACAAAGCGACCGAAGATGAACTACGTACTTTGTTCGCCGACCATGGAGAGGTTAGCGAGTGCAGCATCGCCACCGACCGTGAAACCGGTCAATCTCGCGGCTTTGCTTTCGTCAAGTTCGCCAGCCGCAAAGCCGGCGAGAAGGCAATCAAGGAACTCGATGGAACTGAGATTCACGGCCGTAAGATTTCGGTTCAAGAATCCAATGACGGCGGGGGCAGCCGAGGCGGACGCGGAGGAAACCGCGGCGACCGCGGTGGTAATCGTGGTCGCGGCGGCGGACGCCGCAACTGAGCCACCGCTCGAAGGATTGCTCGCCTCGATTCTTTCCGCGCGCGAGGACTCGTTCAATCGAAGTCGTGAAGGCTCAGTGTTCAGCCGAGTGGCTGAGGGATTCGATGGAAGGCTGGCTTATCCTCGATGGTTATGAGGATGAACCGGCTGCCTTCGGCGTACCGAATTACCTCGGATTCCACATCCGCTACATCTGCGGAGTGCTGGAATCTCGAGGTATTCCATACACGTACATGACAGTGGATCAGTGGCGGCTCAATCACAAGAAAAGCCTCTCAGAACCGGATGAAAGAGCTGCCCTGCAGCGAGAACTCGCTGACCTCGACGGTGCGGTAGTTCTCGCCGGTTCCGTAGTTCCCGGCAAATATGTTCGAGGAACACCGATTTCCCGCCGCGAACTCGACGAGTTCCTCGCCATCCTCCCTCACGAACAACCAGTTCTTGCAGGAGGCTGGGCCATCAGACATTGGCGCTACGACGGCTGGATTCCTCTCCGCGCCAACCTATTCTGTGCAGTGCAAGACACCGACGCAACCCTCGACAATTTCCTATCCTCCGGTCAGTGGAAACACAAGCGGCGTAGCCCAGAGCAATGGAATGAATGGGCGAAGGCGGGCGCGAAGGGCCAGTGCGTCACCACTCACCCCGACCTCGTTACAGAAGACGGCCGGCCCGGCCCACTGACCTACGAGGTCGAACTCTACCAGGGATGTGTCAGATTCAAGCGTGGCTGCAAATTCTGTATCGAGCCGAAGAAGGGAGTGCCGATTTGGCGAGAAGAAGAGGATGTTATCGCTGAGATAACCACAGCTCTAGACAACGGAGTACGCCACGTAAGAATAGGCGGCGCTACAGACATTTACACCTACAAAGCCGAAGGAGTTATCGAACTCGAATATCCAGTTCCGAACCCTGAACCAATAGCCAAAGTTCTGCACGGTTTGAGAGAGGATGAACGCCTCGATATCCTTCACGTCGACAACGGAAACCCATCCATCGTCGCGGAGAACCTCGAACCCGCAACGGAGATCACTCGCACCCTTGTAGAAACTCTCTCTGATGGCGCAGTGCTCTCTTTTGGACTCGAATCAGCTGACCCTCGGGTGCACGAAGAAAATTGGCTCAATTGTGACTCAGAGCAACTCAAAACAGCTATCCGCCACATCAACGAACACGGTCGCGAACGGGGTGAAAGAGGTCTACCAAAACTTCTCCCTGGTCTCAATTTCATCGCCGGCCTAAACGGTGAAACCGAACAATCCTACAGCCTCAATCGCCAACTCCTCCACAGCCTGCGCGCGGAAGGACTCTGGCTGCGTAGAATCAACATCCGCCAAGTCGAAGGTCAAGGCTTCCAGCCAATTCCCGAAGACACCTTCCGCGCATTCAAAAAAAGCGTCAGAGAAGAAATCGACAAACCTCTTCTCGAAGAGATGTTTCCGGCAGGCACTCGTCTAACGAATGTCTGGTGGGAAGCCCACGACGACCGTATCCGCAGACCCGAACAAGTGCTCAACCCAGAGCATAGAGACCCGGCGATTCATGGTCGCTCAGGAATCACCTTCGGTCGTCAAATCGGAGCATACCCAATCCTAATCGGAATTCCTTACCAAATCCCCCTCGAAACAGAATCAGACATCATCGTCACAGGTCATGGAATGCGCAGCATCAGTGGAGTCGAGTCGAACCTATCGATCAATACTGCAACTCAGGCTCAACTCAAAGCCATCCCTGGCATAGGCAGCAAAGCGGCATGGCGAATCATCTCTGAAAGAGCGAAATTGGCCCGTAAAACCCCCGAAAGGCCATTTGATAGCGTCGAAGGGGCGCTAGAAGCAGCGGGACTCCAGTCCTATGGACTGTCTCTTGAGGTGCTCAACGCGTGATGCAAACAGTTCAGGCATAGGGAATAGTGATAATCTCTGCAAGCGCGCCAATATTCATGCTGAACGAGGAAACCAAGAGGACAATCGCGCTCGGAATCTGCACACTCTTCCTCGGGGTTACCATGCTCGGCTTCCTAATAGGCAGCCAAGGTGCAACACTCGTGCTCGGCGCTGAGGATGAAGCAGATTTCACGCACAGCAGCGGTCCGACACTGAACATTCGTGGCAGCGAGGCCAGTTCGGTCTTCTCTCATTCGGTCCTCAACATCGCTGATGATGGACCAATCGTCGTGCTAGCAAATGGAACTACGGTCGAGTGGTCCGCTGGTTCTGCAGTTTATTCTGAGGATTCTGTGATTTCGAGTTCAGGAGCAGGACAATGTTCGATTCTGAGTAATTATTCGATGTACTGCACTGGTTCGAATAATTACGGTCAATTGGGACTTGGGGACACTGCAGTCAGCGCAGGATATGTCAGTTTGAGCCCTGAGCCTGTGGTCATCGACGAGGGTAAGGATCACTCTTGTGCCATCCTCGTCGATGCGAGTTTGTGGTGCTGGGGTCGCAATCATCACGGCCAGATCGGAGATGATTCGACGACTAACCGTGTCTCGCCGGTGCAAATCGACTTGGGCACCAACGTCGATGTGGTTGCTGTGTCTGCGGGCGAGGATCACACCTGTGCCATCACTGACGCAGGGGATGTCAAGTGCTGGGGATACAATATCCGTGGGCAATTGGGCGATGGCACCACCAGCGATTCACATGTTCCAATCGAGGCCAACCACTCAACTGGGTTACGCACGGTTTCTTTGGTGACCTCGGGCCGTTCGACCTGCGCTATCTTCGACAATGGCTCGGTTGGTTGCTGGGGTAACAAATACACTGTATTCTCTGACAACGGTGCGGCGACTGCTAATGTCCATCTTGTCGATTTGGGCGCCGGCACCACGGCGACGATGCTCGATGGCGTCGGTTCCCACACCTGCGCAGTCATCGACGATGGTTCGATGCAGTGCTGGGGAGTGAATACTCACGGACAACTCGGCGATGGCACCTGTTCCTCGACGATTAACTCGGCCTGCTCGGCCGAGAATATGTTCCCTGGTGAGGGAGATTCAACTGTACAGGTAAATTTGAGCGCCGGTCTTTCAGTGCTTGCTGCGGCGACCAGCACGGATTCGACGTGCGCACTTCTCTCAGATGATTCACTGCGCTGCTGGGGCGCGCAGTCGGGCGAATTTGACAATACAAGCGATTCAATGCTCAACCCATACGAGTTGAGCTTCACCGATGGCGCACATGTCGCCTTTACCGATCAGGACATGGACGGTGACGGAACTCGCAACATCTTCGATACCCATCAGACCGGCGACGATGACGGCGATGGCGTCATCGATACCGCCGACGATTATCCAAATAATCCGGCGCGTTGGACCGATTGTGATGAAGGAAAGTATGGGCGTCTAATTTGTACTGACGCCGACGCGGGTCACTCTGCGCCAGGTAATACTCTGATCCAGACTCAATGTGAGACTGGGACTTTCCAGCCTTACATCGGTCAGTCGACCTGTCTCGATGCCTCCGCTGGTCATTACTCAGATTCGGACGGAGCCACATCTCAGAGTGCATGCGCGAGCGGATATTACAACGCGATGTTAGGGCAATCGTCCTGCACCGCCGCGCCCACCGGATCTTTTGTATCGACTAACGGTGGCGACGCTGGAACAACCAATACCACGGCGCTGCCGCTCTCAGTGATGAGTGCTAATTACTCGGCGTCGATTAAAGGCGGCAGCGACACCACTGACGTGTTCTCTCTCGATTTGCCACGAAATGCTTGGTTCTCTGCTAATCTCACCTCGCCGATAGGACAGGACTTCAACATCGATTTACTCAACGAGACTTTCGATATAGTCTCCTTCTCATCGACCAATGCGACCCAAGAAGAGGTCTCAACATCGGCTGCCGGCAATGCAAGCGGATTCTATTACATCCGCATCGTGTATTCCTCGGGTTCGACCGGACCTGGCAATTACTCACTGGTCATCGACCTACGTTCGACCTCTGGCTCGATGTCACAGATTGGCTCGACGGCGACTTTGGTCGATGCCGAACACGGAATCTCGACGACGCTGTGTGGCATCGGAACCTGGCAGAATCAAGTCGGCTCGACCTCCTGTAATGCAGCCTCCGCCGGACACTACGTCTACGGAACTGGAGCGACCACGCAAACCGCGTGCACTCCTGGCTATTACCAGCCGAATACTGGTCAGACGACTTGCATAGTCGCCTCGACTGGATATTACGTCCCGAATTCGGGCGCGGTCTCGCAGACCGCGGCCTCGCCCGGTTACTACGTCAATGCCTCAGGTTCTTCTTTCCAGCAGGCCTGCGCTGCGGGAACTTATCAGCCATCAGCGGCGCAGAACACTTGCTTCGCAGCGAATTCTGGATATTACGTGCCGACAGCCGGACAAGCCAACATGACAATCTGCGATGTCGGTACATACCAGCCGAATACCGGACAGACCACTTGCATCGATGCTGATCCTGGTAATTATGTCCCAACTCAAGGGGCGACGGCACAATCCCAATGTTTGGTCGGGACCTACCAACCATATTCGGGCCAATGGTCCTGCCTCAATGCCGACCCTGGGCACTATGTTCCGACAGTGGCCTCCACCTCACAGATTGCCTGCGTGCCGGGAACCTATCAGCCGGCGAGTGGTCAGGACAAATGTGATTCCGCCTCCGCCGGCTATTACGTCAATAGCACTGCGGCAGTCAATCAGGATCCATGTTTGCCCGGAACCTACCAACCGAGTATCGGGCAGACCGAATGCCTATCCGCCGATGCTGGACATTATGTCGATACGCAAGCGGCGACGGCTCAGACCGCTTGTTCAGCGGGTTCTTACAATCCCAATACCGGAGCCGACGAAGCCAGCGATTGTATGCTGGCAGATACCGGACACTACGTCGCTCTCGGCGGCTCGGTTGCACAGAATTCCTGCGCAGCGGGGACCTTCGCGGCTAATATGGGACAAATCGCCTGCGATGCAGCGGCTCCAGGGTACTACGCCCCCGATGTCGCCGCTGACGCTCAGATTCCTTGTGCACTCGGAACTTGGCAAGCCTCTCAGGGAGCTACCGAATGCACAACCGCCGACCCCGGCCATTATGTCAATGAGCAGGCATCCACAATGCAGACTGCTTGTGCTGCGGGCTCATACAATCCAAATAGCGGCTCGATCGACTCGGATGACTGCATGGCAGCCGACGCTGGAAGTTACGTAGGAAATGATGGCTCAGCCGAGCAATTATTCTGCCCAGCAGGAACCTATCAGCCAGCACCTGGCCAGTCAAGTTGTATCGATGCTGACTTCGGTTACCATGTGCCTACAGATGGTTCGACGGGCCAGATTGGCTGCAGCATGGGGTCCTACCAAGGCGAACGAGCCGGCACAGAGTGCCTAGCAGCTGAGCCTGGCCATTACGTCGATTCTCACTTTGCATCCGCTCAGCAGCCCTGCCTCGCGGGCACATACAATCCCAACAGTGGATCAACCTCGGCTAACGATTGCATCGAGGCAAACTCAGGATACTTCGTCGCTCATACAGGATCATCCGCCCAAGAGGCATGCGAATTAGGAACCTACCAGCCGAGCGCCGGCTGGTCAAACTGCCTCGTAGCCGACCCTGGTCACTATGTTGACACGATGGCTGCAACAGCCCAAATCGCTTGTGAGGCAGGCAACTACAACCCGAACTCGGGCTCGGTAACGGCCTCAGCCTGCTCCGATTCAGACCCCGGAAACCACGTGCCTGACCCCGCCTCGTCAGCCCAGATTCCATGTGAGG
This sequence comes from Candidatus Thalassarchaeaceae archaeon, assembly GCA_013329905.1. Lineage (GTDB taxonomy): Archaea > Thermoplasmatota > Poseidoniia > Poseidoniales > Thalassarchaeaceae > MGIIb-O1 > MGIIb-O1 sp8684u. The sequence goes on from DUJH01000012.1 coordinate 47,582, forward strand.
AGGGCAATTACCAGAACCTCCGTGGGCAGACCGAGTGCAAATCCGCAGACCTCGGTTATTACGTCAATTCACAGACAGCAACCTCGCAAAACCCGGCCCCTATTGACTACTACATAGACACCAAAGGAGCGACTGAAGCACTGCCTTGTCCTAATGGGCAGATGACAATGGTCGAAGCAGCCAAGGATGTCAGCGATTGTCACATCGATACCGACTACGACCGAATCCCAGACTTCCTCGACAGAGATGATGATGGCGACGGTATCGACGACGGTTGGGACCTATGCGATTACGGATTGATGAACTGGACCAGCACCAAGTTAAACGACTGGGACGAAGATGGCTGCGAGGATACTCTCGAAGATGATGACGACGATAACGATGGATACCTCGACGACAACGATGCCCTCCCGCTCGACCCCGAAGAATGGCTAGACACTGACGGTGATGGAATCGGCAATAACGCGGATACCGACGACGACGGCGATGGCATTAGTGACCTTGAAGAGCAGAGTCTCGGTTTGGATCCGCTCGTTGCAGACTACGATGGAGATGGGTATAACGACAGCATCGATGCTTTCCCCAAGGATGCTGATGAGTGGATTGACACCGACGGCGACGGGGTCGGAGACAATTCTGACAAGTTCCCAACGGTCAAATTCTACCAGAATTACGTTCAGGCCTCAATTCATCTTGTGATTGGCCTGATCATCCTCGGTGTCATCGGCTTCAGTGTTCGCATGGGAATGGGTCGAAGCGAGAAACCTGAGGCCGAAGATAGCACACACGAATTGCATGAGATTGGAGGTGTCGAAGTATGGATTTCACCCGAGGATATGCTGGAGGATGACGAACCGGCTCCAGAACCAGAACCGGAGCCTGAATTCACACCACCAGTAGCAATGTTCGATTTGGACTCGGCTCAGCCTTCGACGGCAGAAGTTGAGGAAGACGAACCCGCGGCCGAGCCGATGGCTTTGGATCTAACTCACGAGGCCGAGTTGGAAGGAGAATCTCTCGACGAGGAAGTATCTGAGGTCGGCGAGCTTGACCTAGGGGCACTACTCGATACGGCACCGCCACCCAAGCCACGCGTCGAAGCTCCAGAGGATGCTCAAATCAACGAGCATGGACAGAAGGTTTGGCGAGATGCAAACGACGATGTTTGGGTGCAGAACCCCGACGGCAGTCTCCTGAAACACAACGTATTGACTGGAGCCTGGGAACCATACACGCAGTAGAGGAGCCCCCGTTTCGTTGTGTTTTCCACAGTCGAGCCGACCAATCGCGCGCGTCGCATTGATAATCCGACACCTGATGCGAGAGTCACAGGTGAGAGAAATGATAGACATCGATAACGAACATATCCCAACAATCGAGGCAAGCGCCCACTGCGATGGACCCTGTGGAGTCTACGACCCAGCGAGCGCTCGAGTAGCCGCTGAGGCGGTTCAATCAATGACTAAGAAAATGGTTGCACTCAGTGAAAGTAGTGCAGATTGCAGTTCTGCATCATACATCAACACCATGAGCCGATACGCAGTAATCAAGGAAGAAGAATCACAGAAGTGTAAGGACGAATTGTTGATTCTCTGGACCGACTTCTTCAAGCCTCAACACCTAGAGACAATTCCAGACCTGCACGACACATTCTGGCAGGCAGCAAAGCTCTGCTCCGCCTGCAAGGTCGAAGTCTCAGAACAACATGCTCAGGAACTAATGGATGCGGTAGAAGCGATTCATCACATGTTCTGGGCTGCCAAGGGCCGTGACGTCCCATGGATACGCGCTTCGTGAATGTCGTCGTGAAAGGCGACTCAATGTGGCCGACCCTCTCTGCGGGTAGTACCGTGAGGTTCGAGAGGGTCGAAGCAGAGGCTCTGGAGGCTGGGCAGGTCGTTCTGCTAGATCATCCATTCAGACCCGACCTGCGAATCATCAAGCGGATTCAATCGATTGATGAGACTCAAATCTTCGTTGTCGGCGATAATCCCGATCCGACTGCTAGTGAAGATAGCCATGATTTCGGCAAGGTCAGCGCTTCGCTCGTACTCGCCGTTCTCTCAAATTAGAATTGAATTACGTTGGCGCCCCAAGCTAAACCGCCGCCGAAGGCAGCGGTTACAACCAAGTCACCCTCTTTGATGAGCCCTTCATCCATCGCCTCACGCATTGCAATAGGCACACTCGCACCGGCGGTATTGCCGTATTTGTGGAGATTTGTGAAAGTCTTAGACATCGGCAATCCAAGATTCTCCATACCTGTCTTGATGATGTTGATGTTTGCTTGATGAGGAATCACAAAATCGACCTCATCGAGTGTCTTACCAACTCTCTCAAGCGCCGCATGGACCGCTTGTGGAAATGCCTCGATAGCAAAGTTCCAGACCGCTCTACCGTCCATGTGGAAGTATTGCATACCCTCTTCGAAGTTGGCGCTGGGGATTGGTACTCGGACCCCTCC
>DUJH01000012.1:50219-52283 GCA_013329905.1 Candidatus Thalassarchaeaceae archaeon
GCGGGGATCTCTATGACTTCCGCGCCGCTACCATCACTCATCAGCCACGAGCCTAGGACGCCCTTTCCATCCGCAACCTTGCCGAGCACTGCCGCACCTGCACCGTCTCCAAACAGTACGCACGTCGCTCGGTCCTGCCAATTGAGGATACGAGAATAGATTTCAGAGCCGACCACGAGCACGTGGTCGTAACCCGGTGTCCCGACGAATCGGGCACCGACATCCAATGCATGGACCCAGCCGGCGCAGACGGCATTGATGTCGAATGCGCCGCAATCAACGCAGCCTAATTTGTGCTGAACGATGCCTGCAGTCGAGGAGAGTGGCACGTCTGGTGAGGAGGTGGCGAGGATGACGAGGTCGATGTCGGCTGGGGTGAGCCCGGCGTCGTCCAAAGCCAGTTTGCAGGCTTCAACGGCGAGGTCGGAGGTGTGCGTGTCAGCGTCAGCGATTCGCCTCTTCTTCATCCCTGTCTTAGTGGTGATCCACTCGTCGCTAGTCTCGACAATCTCCGCCCAATCTTCATTGCTCATCTCGTGAGGTGGAACATAAGCTCCCAGCCCGATGATGCCCACAGATGTCATGCTATCATGCGCTGCGCGGGTGCGACTATCTATCAGTCATTCCGACTTCAATCGTGCTTGAGACAGATGTTCATCGGTTCGGAGAAGAATCCGAGACTCCAGCGGCCGCCCTCTCTGCCAACGCCGCTGTCCTTGACACCGCCGAAGGGCACGCGCAAGTCACGGTGCAACCATGTATTGACCCAGACCATTCCAGTATCAATCGATTCGGCGACTCGACGTCCTTTGTCGAGGTCGCCGGTCCAAACGCTTCCAGCCAAGCCGTAGCGGGTATTGTTGGCAATAGCTACGGCTTCTTCCTCGGTCTCGAATCGGTGAATCGTAACGACCGGTCCGAAGATCTCCTCGGTAGAGCAGCGGGCGTCGGGCGAAAGTCCTGCAATTACCGTCGGTGCCAGCCAGTTCCCGTGTTCGAACTCTTTGGGAAGGCAGGGGTAGCCACCCGTCAGAACCTCTCCTCCTTCCTCCTGTGCAAGGGTCACGTAACCCTCCACTTTGGCGAGGTGATCGGGAGAGATGAGTGCACCGAGTTCGGTCTCATCGTTGCTTGGGTCGCCGATGCGCATCGATTCGACCGAATCGACGAATCGTTCGACAAATTCGTCGTAAATACCTGATTGCACGAGAATGCGACTGCCACACAGGCAGACCTGACCTTGGTTGAGGAAGGCTGCTCTGGTAACGCCTGGGACGGTTATGTCGAAGTCACAATCATCGAAGATTATGCTGGCGTTTTTACCGCCGAGCTCGAGGCTGAGTTTCTTGAATTGTGGAGCAGCGGCGGCTGCGACCTTGGCTCCGGTGTCCGTGCCTCCTGTGAAGGAGACAAGGTCGACGTCGTGGTGAGTTGTGAGCGGCCCTCCTGCTCCGGCTCCATTCCCGTGCACGAGGTTGACGACTCCTGCTGGCAGTCCAACCTCGTCGATGGTTTCCATCAGTAGATTCGCTGTCATCGGCGTCAATTCGGAGGGCTTGCAGACTACTGTATTGCCCATGCCAATGGCCGGCGCAACCTTCCAAGACAGGAGGTAGAGAGGTAGATTCCACGGTGTGATCAATGCTGCCACACCAACAGGTTTTGACACAACTACATTGGTCGCATTATCCATTTCGAAGATTTCATTTGGCGAATCCGCCTTCTCGCGGATAAGACCTGCAAAGAATCGGAAGTTGGCGACCGATCGGTAGGCATCGACAGCGCGCGCCAGTGCGATTGGCTTGCCAGTATCCTGGCTCTCTAGCGCTGCGATATCCTCGTATTTCGTCTCCAGAGCATCGGCGATTCGGTCTAACCAGTCAGCGCGCTCAGCAAAGTCGAGGGCACCCCAATCCGGAGCAGCCGCACGCGCGGCAATAACAGCCGCATCGACATCATCTGGACCAGACAACGGCACGCGTGCAAATCGGTAACCGGTTGCAGGTTCAAGCACGTTCAACCAGTCGTTCTCGTCCGCCTCGTTCCCAGAGTGTCCAACAAACT
>DUJH01000012.1:52519-57353 GCA_013329905.1 Candidatus Thalassarchaeaceae archaeon
CCGGATTCACAGCACTTCTCAGGCTCCAGATTCAACCCTCCTGATTGCCCTCATTGGCGAAGGGGTCGGAGCGAGTCATGGCTTCAGTATACTCTTTCCAGTCAAGAGAGAAGCGGTCCCGATCGGGGTCCCATTCGTCCCAAGTGACGACTTCCTCGAGGGCCAAGCGGTAGCTATCTGGAACGATTCCCGGGACGATGAACGCCTTCTGCCGGTGAAGTGGATACGGGTTGCGTAATTGGATGCCCAAGACACCCAATACTGCTCGTGCCACGTACCAAGTCGCCTGAGAGTTCCAGCCATGTGCAATCTTGATTACAATCCCAAGGCCCTTGGGCCAATCCGAATGGTCGATTGCTAATCCTAGGAGACCATCCGCGCCTTCTTTTGCAATTATTTTCCCTTCTCCTGCTTTGAGGCAGGTCGAATCGAGTCGATTGAAGCCACCGATGAGGTCTGGGTGACGGTTCATCGCTTCCCAGATCCAGTCCTTATCCCGGTTGGTTGCGAGTCCTGCGAACATCACAGCCAGTTCGTCGACGGTGTTTGAGACGGTCGGGAAGCCGCATCCGTCCTTGGCTACGCGCATCGGTTCCCAGTCGGGCTTGCCCATGTAGGTTCGCAGGGTCTCGAGATACTTCGGGAACCAAGGTGAGCTTGGGAGTGTGTAGCCGGCACGGTTCATGCCCATCTTTCGCATCGCCTTCAGGATGGCTGCGTGTTCTCCTGAACAGGTGTGGAACCAGCGGCGAGGTCGACGGACTTGGCGTCCGAATTGAATGAGGGGGACGTCGAGGGGGCACTGCATGAGCCCCCACTCGGATTCTGAGAGTAGTGATTGTGCGGCTGCGACGTGTTCGGTGTCGCCGTTGTGTGAGGAGCAGGCGATTGCTTTCTGTTTCCAATCGAGTTCATCGAGGGCGTCGGTGAATGGTTTCATCATCAGCGGCTTCATCATCGAGCGTCCATAGACGAGGACATTACCACCGAACGAATGGATGATTTCACCGCCATGCGCCCAAGCGATGGCGCCATGGATGGTGTTCTCTGAGACATCCATACGACGGAAATCAACGAGAGGCTCCCATTCGACATCGCGACCGGTGGCGATTCCCTCGTGCTTCTCGCCGAGAGGATTCGTTGGGAATACGGCCGACCCCGGTCGGCCAGGGGCGACACTAGACGGCCGCTCATTCTTGTGCGCGCTCATTCGACCCCTCCGTTCACTGCCGGAGCGACCTTCGTCATGAATGCCTCCATGTTGCGCTGGACTCTCTCAGAGTCATGATTGAAGAAATCGAACCAGCACATCAACCGATCCTCTGGGTCGAATCGCTCACGAATCTGTGTGGCGACTTCCTCGACATTACCAATCACCGCATTGTCAGCCGCCCGCTCGACCTTGGCCGGATCGATTGTCCCTTCCAATGCACTCCAGTAGGTTGTCAGCGCGGCCCTTGCCTCTTCGCGAGCCGCCGCGCTGCGCTCATCCATAGTCAGACCATCCTCATCGTTGACGAAGACCATGATTGTCCGGGGCATCATGTCACGTGTCCATGGACCGCCATTGGGGTGGTAATGTTCAGACATGCGTTGATGCGTTGATTCGATGACATGTGGGGGGGTAATGGAGAGGTTGAACACCTGCACAGGGGCCCACTGATTGACCTCCTCCTGCAAACGCGCGTCGTGGCTTCCGAGTACTAGGTTCAACAGGTCCCGGCGCCATTTCTGAGGGATGGTTTTGATTTCTTCGAAGTTGTATCTCGGCGCGATTTCGATTGATTCAGGCGCCGCATCGAGTCCGTGTAATTGCTGCGCTGCTTGCTGGACTCGTGCCCAATCTTCGTCGGAGCGGAAGTTTGCTCGGGTGAGAGTGGTTTTGCGAATCATCTCGGTGGAGATGACTTCGCCGTTTAGCAGCCGCAGGAATATTTCTGATGCCTCTGCGAAGATTTGGCCGCGCAGTGCTGGCCATGATGCCTCTTCGACGATGTCGCGAGGGACGATGCCGTAGGGGCGAGCCATGAATTCGAAGCGGCCGGCTGAGAAACCGATGTGCAATTTTCGCTGCTCCTCAGGATTCATGCCATGGAGGGCGAGGAAAGAGCCAACGCGCTCGGCTTGAGGAATTGGGCCACCGCTGGCCAGAATTGACATGACTGCGCTTCCTACCTCTATCCTCTTCGTGCGCGCGAACATTGCTGTTGCTACTTGGAAGAAGTCTGTGCAAAGTCCAACTTCGCCCGGATAATGTGGGACAACAGGCTTTGAGTTGCCCTTTTGGACTTCTGTTGAAAGGTGGGCTTGGGCGACCCAGCCAATGCCGAATCCGAGATCGTCTGCCTTCTCGGCTTGGTCGAGGAAGTTTGCGAACATCTCGTTCTCACTTGGAATGTAACCGGATGTATCCGGGGTTTGCGAGATGGAGAAGAAGATGTCGAATTTCATCGAAATCAATCCTCAGATCGACCGCATTCTACCGCCATCGACTGCGAGCGACACCCCTCGGATGGCGCTAGACGATGGGAGACAGAGATAGGTGACGGCTGCTGCTGTTTCGAGTGGGTCGATTAGTCGCTGGATAGGAACAGAATCCATCCAAGCGGTGCGGACCTCCTCGACTGACTTTCCAGTCTTGTCCGAAATCGAACCGGCCAGCGAACCGAGTCGGTCGGTATCGGTGAAACCCGGCAGGATGTTGTTGATGGTGATACATGAAGGCAATTCTCGAGAGAGGGACTTGGACCACGAAGCCATTGCTCCTCTCAAAGTGTTGGACAATCCGATATTGTCTATCGGTTCGCGAACCGAGGTGGAAATGATATTCACAAAGCGCCCATAGCCGAGCTCTTCCATTCTGGGCGAGAGAATCTGAGCGATTGTGTGAGCTGCATGCAGGTGACGTGCGAATGGCCCCTCGAATTCGTCGAGTTTGTTACCAAGCAAAGGACCGCCCGGAGGGCCTCCTGCATTATTGACGACAATCTCAACCATACCGAGGCCGAGTACAGTCTCTCGAACGGCCTCGACATCTTCCAAATCTAGAACCAACATCGAATGACCAGAACCATGCATTTCGTCAAGCAAGGTCTCGAGTTCTTCAGCCGAGCGCGCACAAGCGATTACCCGCGCTCCCGCGCGAGCAAGCATCAGCGCACTCGCCCTTCCAATCCCCTTGCTGGCCCCACAAACAAGTGCAGTCCGGCCAGCAAGTACATTCTCAGCAAAGGGGAAATCATCTCCAGCAAGTCCAGTCATCCATCTTCCTCCTCAATCTTTCAGCCGATGTAGTGCGCATAAGTCTGTTCAGCGAGTTTGCGATTGACTACTTCGAGAATATCGGGCCCAGCATTGCGGAAAGTGGGGTGCTCGCTCTCTCCCTGAGGATGCCTCATCTCGTCCCAGCGCCCTGCTGAATAAGCCATCAGTGCTTCTTTCATCAGGACTCCTGCTAGAACCAGTGTTTCGTAACAGAGATCTTCGTAGGTCATTCCCCGTGTCACTGCTACCTCGCGACGTAGAAGCAGCTCGCCAGTGTCGATGCCATTGTCGCAAAAATGGGCAGTCGAACCGATTGGGATATCATGGTAAACCGACCATGCGGGACTCGCGCTGCCACGGCAATCGGGGAGTAGTCCTGGGTGGGAATTGATGACTCCATCCGCGGGGTGGTCGAGGATTTCGCCGCGGATGATTCTCGTACCGCCGAAGACGATCAGGTCGAGGTTGATTTCTCGGATATGAGGCATCACGTGCTCAGAGTTATGGATGGGGACTTCGATATGTGGAACTTCGATCCCTTGTTCTGCTAAATCGGCTAACTGAGCCTCGATAGTTGGAGCGATATCGTTACCTTCGATGCGCTTGAGGAACTTCTCGCGCTCCTCGTCGCCGATTGCTGAATCCTCGGTGATGACGATGGTTGGGACGAAGCCTTCTGAGAGGATTTGCCGAAGCATCTCGCGGCCGTATGGGTGCTCTTTCAGCAGCAGATAAGCAAACTTTGGCTTCACCATGGTCCCCGCTTTGCGGAGGGGCCTTCGATACCCGTTCTTTTCGGTCAGGGTGTGACTCTTGTTCGATCTCTGGGGAAGAGGACGACTTCTCGGACATTGCCCGCGCCTGTGAGAATCATCAACAAGCGGGCAACACCCAGTCCCCAACCGGCGTGCGGTGGCGCGCCGTAGCGGAATCCGTCTGTGTAGAAAGTGAAGTCTGCAGGATCCAAATCCATGTTTCGTAGATTCTGTTCGAGAATATCCACACGATGTTCTCGCTGTCCACCAGAAGTCATCTCATCGCGCCCGTAATTCAAATCGAATCCGCGCGATAGCTGGCCTCCCGTCGAACCCTTCTCAGATTCATCATGATAGATGTAGAATGGCTTCATTGCCATTGGCCAGCGCGGCAAAAAGTGGAATCCAGGGTACTCAGCGGCGATGATATCGCAGTGATGACTCTCGATATCGTTTCCCCATTCAATCTCGCCACCACCATTCTGCACAATCTCAATCGCTTCACAATAAGGGATGCGAGGAAATGGTAGACTAGGGACTTCGACGGTAACCGGGTCTTGGTCTTGGCTTGCGCGATAGGTGTTGATGGCCTCGAAGAGGTGTAGGTCATTGGCCGCAACCTGACTCCAGATGTGGTGAATCATGCGCTCTTGCACGCCCATCACATCCTCGTCGTTCATCCACGCTCCCTCGATATCGAAGGAGATGAATTCGTTCAAGTGACGGTAAGTGTCATGCTTCTCGGCGCGGAATGCGGGGCCGATTTCGAAGACGCGCTCGAGTCCTCCTAGAACTGCGAGTTGCTTGTAGAGTTG
>DUJH01000012.1:57682-59912 GCA_013329905.1 Candidatus Thalassarchaeaceae archaeon
AACATCGCATTGACATGGGATCTGCGTAGGTCGAGGTGACGGTTGTCTAGGCGGATGTCGAGGCCTACGTTGACATCGTCGGTGATTCCTACTGGTAGCGGAGTTGCTGCTGCTGAGAGGATATTTGCCTCGGAGACCGTAATTTCGTACTCTGGAGGTGGAGTTGGCTCGCCTTCCTTGGTCTTTGGTGGGCGTTTCTGGGCCACCGCTCCTGTGACTTGGATAGTTGATTCGCGGGAGGCTGATTGTACTGCCGCGAATGTATCCTCATCCATGTTGTCCTTCTTGAGAAATGCCTGGATGTGGCCGGTTCCGTCGCGTAGCATGACGAAGGCGATTGCACCACGGCCGCGAACTGTTTCGGCGTAACCAGCAATGGAGACTTCAGCGCCGATTAGATCAGCGCCGCCGTTCACAATCTGGCCGATTGTGTGCGTGCGGAATGCGGTGGGGTGCCAGTCGGCGCTGTCCCTCATGACCACGGCGTTCCGACTTCGATTTATGAATCGAATCTAAGACTGGCTTGACGTTGGGCCAATGCTTGAGTAGTCGAACGGCTAGGCGAAGCCATGACTCATGAGCACATGTATTACCGGATGATGGGAAATACAGGTATTCAGGTATCGGTTCTTTCGTATGGTTTCTGGGCGACTTACGGCGTCAAGGAACGACTCTCAGGTGACGCCGGAGTCGAGACCGCGAAGGAATTGATGAGTATCGCGCGCGAAGCTGGAGTCAACTGCTTCGATCACGCCGAAGCATACGGCAATCCCAACGGTGAGGCGGAACGAATTTTCGGCGTCGCTCTCAAACAATTGCAACATGAAAATCCAGATCTCTGGCGCCGCTCAGAATTGGTCATCACCACGAAAATCTACTGGGGTGGACAGGGCGTTAATGAGTCCGGACTTTCGGTGAAGCATTGCCGTGAAGGGATGGATAAGTGCTTGCAGCGATTGCAACTCGATTATGTCGACATGGTCTTCGCTCACCGCCCTGATCAATTGACTCCAACTGCTACTGTGGTTCGTGCAATGACTGACCTAATCCGTAATGGGAGTGCCACGTCTTGGGGGACAAGTGAATGGTCTGCTCAGCAGATTACCGAGGCCTTCTGGATTGCGAGAATGGAGGGCCTCGAGCCACCACAGTTTGAACAGGCGCAATACAATATGCTTCATCGACAGCGCTTCGAGGAGGAGTATTTCCCTCTCTATCGGCCGCCTTATTCCATTGGGACGACAATCTGGAGTCCTCTGCGCTCTGGCTTCTTGACAGGAAAATATCTGGATGGAATCCCAGAGGACTCACGGCCGACACAGGATGGCTATGATTGGCTGCTTGAGGATATTGAGGAGCGCCGAGAACGAGGAGAATTCGAGATTGTCCGTGGCTTGATGACTTTCGCCAAGAAGAAGGGCTGCACGCCTGCGCAGTTGGCGCTGGCATGGTGCTTGAAGAATCAGAATGTCTCGACGATTTTGGTTGGAGCAACGACTGCAGATCAATTGCGCGAGAATCTGGCTTGCATCGATGTAGCGAAGGAGCTAACCGATGGGGAGATGGAGATTCTTGAGCAGATTCTCGGGAACAAACCGGATGGATGGATAGGCCCTGGTGGGTCTGGAAGTCGCCAGATCAAAACTCTCTGACACGGGGTCACATGCCTGCTGTCTTGCAGGATCTACGAGTGACCTCATTCTTCTTCTGGGGAAGCAATCTTTCCTGCGATTAGGAGGAATGCTGTGTGCCCCATCGGCTGGTTTCCGGGGCGGACGCCGCCCTTCGCGGCTTTCGACCAGCGGCGTTCGATCATTTCGCCAGCAAACTCGACGATGAGACCTGCTTCTTCGACCGCGTTCCACGACTTTTCGAGTTGCGCGGTCGTTGGACAATAACAGGCTAGGCGACCACCCGTTTTGACTGTGGTAGCAATCTCTGTAACCACTGTCCACGGCTCTGCCATATCGATGATTGCGGCGTCGAGTTCCCCACAGATTCCTGCGACTTCTCCGGCCGCCTCAGACAGGTCCATTTCAAGCAGATGCCAGTCTGGAAATTCGGGCGCGAATTCGGCCATTCGTTCCATGTTATTTCTCCCGACAGCCGCATGTTCAGGACGCACCTCTACAGAAATCAAACAGCCCTTAGAACCCATCACATTGGCGAGGTGCATAGCCAGCCCGGCAGAGCCATGACCGCCTTCCAGTACGCGGCTTCCAACGCCAAT
>DUJH01000012.1:60154-60927 GCA_013329905.1 Candidatus Thalassarchaeaceae archaeon
GCCTCCGGCAGCGCCGCGTCGACGATGGTCAGAGACTTCTGACCGACAGTGATTCGATCGCCGATTGAATACCCTTCCAAAAGCTGCGCAGCATCGAAGCGACCGAGTCCCTTCACCTTCAATTCCCCAGGCACTCGGTTGAGCAAGTATGCCCGCCCGTCGTCTTCACGGAGAGCCACCCAATTTGGAGTCTGGTCGGTAGTCATCTGAGTGAATGCGGGAGCGCCCTCGATTCAATACCTTCGATTGAAAAACTGAATTTAAAAATCAACATTTACCGACCCTAAAGGGTCGTTTTTCGCAAGAATCCGAAGCGGGGTAGCATTATACCTCGCCAAAAACTCGCGAAATCGATGACCACAGCGCAGCAATTGAACAAACTACCATCTCTCATGATGGCCTTCCTGATGCTGACCATGTCAGCTGTTGGATATTTTGCCATCGAAGAGCAGAGTGCAGAGAAGGAAGAATTAGTCGCTGAGGACATGCCTCGATTTGCAACGAGCCCTGGACATTCGGTCTTTGGTGAATATGTCGGAGCCCATTGGTGTGGACCTTGTATGGGAAGTGCTTCTCCATCATTGGTCAACCTGAAGAATAGTAATTCAGAGGATTTCACCTACGTGTCTTTCTTCGAAGGAGCTTCGACTGGCTGGCCATCCGATGGCCCGGTCAACAGGCAGAACCACGTAATGGCTAATTCAGGCGGATATCCGACTTTCGCTTTCGCTGACGAGACCTCCGGTTCATGCTACAAGGTTGGTTCCTCAGGA
>DUJH01000012.1:61151-61930 GCA_013329905.1 Candidatus Thalassarchaeaceae archaeon
GATTTCAGTCTTGAAATGGGTATTGCTCTTGACTCCGCTGGAGATACCGTAACTACCTCTTTGGAGATGACATATCTCGGTGCAGGCGATATTACGGTGTTCGTTTACGGAGCGATTACTGAGAAGGTGGGTGCAGAACCCTATGACGATGGAAGCAGCCCTCACCATGTATGGCGAGAGTGGTTACTTTCAGATACCAACGATTTCACCGAGATCACTCTGACTGCAAATCAGGCTGAGACCTTGACTTGGGATAATCCACTCAGCACTGTTCGCCCAGGTGGTGGATATACACAATGGGAGAACTTCTGGCCAGTATTTGCCCTAATGGATGGAGATTACTCGACATACAACGAGGTCTACGCTGCAATCGATTTTGACATGGGTCCATTAATCGATGTTGGAATCACCGACTTCGATGCTCGCAATTCAAACGACAACACTGGCTTCGTTGCCGGAGACATTCTCGAATTGGATGTAAATATCGCCAACAACGGTGCCGAAGCGTACAATGATGGTGGTAGCATCGACATTTACCACCTAACTGGTGGAGAGGAGATACACCTCGGTGGAATTTCGATCAATCAACTTGGAGTAGGCGGAACTCAGTCCTACTCGGCTACATTCGATACTAGCGATTTGACTCTGCTTCCGTCTGGCACTTCCTCCTTCCGTGCCCGCCTCTCAGGCCTGACTGGAGACAGGGTCGTTACCAATGATTACGAAGACGACCTCGCGTTGCACGATATGCCTCCAGTTCCTAACCGCCCTGCTGCGGT
>DUJH01000012.1:62165-63066 GCA_013329905.1 Candidatus Thalassarchaeaceae archaeon
GTCGATGAGATGTCGACAATGACCGCTGTGATGGAATACTCACCAAGCGGTAATGACGCATGGGACACATCCTGGATTTCAGCAATAGATCTAATCGGTAGCGGCGGAAATGCACGCTACATACACACTATCTCTGCTCCAATGAATGCCCAGTCAGGAACTTACGATATTCGCATGCAGTGGACAGATGCAGGCGGCCAGTCATCTGATTGGGAAGTAACAACTGACGCCTTCGAATTGCGCAATGCAATGCCGAAGATTCTCGGTGCCGGAGATAACGGTTACGCTGGCATTCCGACAGTTAAGGTCGAGACTGTTGAGACAGTCTCAATCGTTGGAATGGTCAGTGATGCTGAAACTTCCCTCTCTGATCTCACTATCGATTCTGATGCTCACGAATTCATCTCGTTTGATCCACTCAATCTCGAAATCACCGTGAGCTTCGATGAGATAGTCTACGACAGTCGCGGCACTCCGATCTCACAAGGTATCTTCATCACACTAGGTGACGGCGAGGACTTCAGTTCTGGAACTCTCATGTTCAACGTCATCGAGAACGGCCAACCACGATGGAGTGGGGTGCCTACACAATCCTTTGATGAAGGCAGTTCAGCCAGTCTTTCACTGACTGAGTTCCTCACGGATACTGACGATAATGGCAACCCGACTTCTACTGGCCTACTAACTCTCAGCGTTGTGAGTGTCAGTGACGAATCACTGATGACTGCTTCGATAAATGGTCAAACACTCAACGTTGAATCGGTTGACGACGATAGCTTCGGAATGGCTGAAATCGTCGTCCGCGCCTCTGATGGAGTTAAGGAATCAGACACCGTGATAACCTTCCACATCAACAATATCAACGATGCTCCAGCCATCGAACTCGGTGAGTATGTATCTC
>DUJH01000012.1:63288-71850 GCA_013329905.1 Candidatus Thalassarchaeaceae archaeon
GACGTCGATGATCCATCAGAAGAAATCTGGGTCACGGTCACGACTTTCGTGCCGGGAGCAGTCCAGTACAACCCAATTTCAGGAATCGCCACAATGAGTTGGGGCGAGTCCGGTCAAGAGATGGTTACCATCACTGCTGAGGACCGACACGGAGCCTCAAGTGCTGCAATAATCACTGTCGAAGTAGTCAATGATCTTCCTCTACTGTGGGTCGATTCCAGTGGCTACGGGGACCTAGCAGTGTCTATGGACAATACCGATTACAGCTCCAATCCAAGCGTCTCAATTGCCAACGTAGGAACTCTTGAACTCTCTGAGATTAAGGTCCTTTGGAGCGTTTGTAACAGCATCACAGGAATTTGCAACGACTTTGGTGTCTCGCATAATTTAGGACCGTTCATCGTCCTTGCCAATAGCGGCGAGGGGTTGAAGGTCGGCGATTACGTAACTCTCACCGTTGACGCAGTTGACTCAACTGGCTTTGACAGGTCGACCCCTGACTCGTTCAAGGCATACGCAACAGAGGCAGTCGAAGAGATTCCCGAGGAGCCTGAGGATGAGCCTGAAAATGTGGACAAGGGAACACTCTCAGTCATGACTGTAGGAGTCATGGCAATCGGGCTACTGCTTGCCGTATCTTTGGTTCTCGGTCTAGCGATTGTTCTACAGCGCCAGCGCCGTGACGGTGTCGGTGCAGAGGTCTACGATTACCATGAGGAATACGACTATTCTGATGAACCCCAAGTGAGCCCGCTTGTGGCTCCTCCAGTACCACCTGGAATGGCTCCTCCTCTACCACCTGAGGGACTGCCCGCGGGTTGGACAATGCAACAGTGGAATCACTACGGTGAGGAGTACCTTCGACGCCGCGAACAGTCCTGATTGGGCCGAGTTCGCGACTGGGCACCTTCAAGAAGGTGCGATGAGCAGGATAAATCCCGAGGGGATGTGCGATGAGCGATGAGCAAAAGCCGGTTGACCCACTTGAGTCGTGGGAGGATGGTGCAGCCTTCGGTGTCGCCAGCGCCAAGGATCCTATCTGCAAAACGCCGGTCGAGGAATGGTCGAATGCCCTCGATATCGTCTCGACCGAGGAAGTGCCGATCCCCGAGAAATTGGTCGATCAGGTAATCGGCCAAGAAGCGGCCTCAATCATTGTCCGAAAGGCCGCTGAGCAGCGTCGACACATCATCATGGTTGGCGAGCCAGGTACTGGCAAGTCGATGTTGGCTCGCTCGATGACCGAGTTCCTCCCAAAGGAGCAACTCGAAGATATTCTCGTCTATCGCAATCATGAGGATGAGAATGAGCCGAGAATCCGGACTGTTCCTGCTGGCCGCGGATCGAGCATTATCTCCGAGCGCCGCGCCCACATCAAGCAGCAGCGAGAGCGCACCAATCGCACACTGCTATTCATCGCCCTCGTCGTCGGAGCTGCTCTCCTGCTTGCAACGATTTCCTCGGGCGAAATTCTTACTTTCATCTTTGGTTCATTCTTACTTGTCTTCGGCTATTTCTTCCTCAGAACTCGCATGACATCAGGCGATGAAGGAAACATTCCGAAGCTTCTCGTCAAACACGATAGAAACGAAGAGGTCCCATTCATCGACGCCACCGGAACCCTCGCCGGAGCTCTTCTTGGGGACGTCCGCCACGATCCCTTCCAATCCGGTGCCGACCTTGCAACTCCTGCTCACGAGCGTGTCGAACCCGGAGCGGTTCACCGAGCCAACAAGGGTGTCCTCTACATCGATGAGATTCGCATGCTGCGAATGGAAGAGCAGCAGGCACTCCTCGTCGCCATGCAGGAGAAAGCACTCTCTATCTCAGGCCGCTCGGAGCGTAGCAGTGGTGCACTGACCAAGTCAGAGCCGGTGCCTACTGATTTCATCCTCGTCGCATCAGGTAATCTCGACAGTATCCAAAATATGCATCCTGCTCTTCGCAGCCGTATCCGCGGATACGGCTACGAGGTCTATGTCAACACCGACATGAGAGATACAGAGGCCAATCGCCGCCGTCTCGTAAGATTCGTCGCACAAGAAGTTCGCAACGAACAATCCAAGGATTCGGGCAAGGCAATTCCACACTTCTCACCAAAGGCGGTTGGGTTAATCCTCAAGGAAGCTCAGCGCCGTAGCGGCCGCAGAGGCAAACTCTCACTGAGACTTCGTGAACTCGGCGGCCTAGTCAGAATCGCAGGTGATCTCGCAGCGGAAGAGAACGCATCACTCGTAGAGCCAGTTCACGTCACTCGCGCGCGCATGATAGCAAAGCCTCTCGAGCAACAAGTAGCAGACCGCTACCTCGATCGTCAATCGGAATACGCAATGCTGGTCAATCGTGGTGTGCGCATCGGACGCGTCAATGGACTAGCTGTCCTAGGTGCCGACACAGGGCTCTCGGACTACTCAGGAGTTGTCCTGCCAGTCGAAGCCATGGTCACCCCAACACAGGGCAGGTCAGGCAAAGTTATCGCAACCGGAGGTCTGTCGGACCTTGCTCAGGAATCGGTCACTAACATCAGCGCAGTAGTCAAGAAACTGACCGGCAAGGACATCCAAGATTTTGATCTCCACGTACAATTCCCCGGCACCCACAATGTCGACGGAGACAGTGCCTCAATTACCATGGCGACGGCAATCATTAGCGCTTTCGAGGGAGTTCCAATCGATCAGAACCTCGCAATGACAGGTTCGCTTACGGTCCGTGGTGAGGTTCTGCCAATCGGCGGTGTCTCTGCGAAGATAGAAGCCGCCGCCAAGTCAGGAATCGAGCGCGTCATTATCCCGCGAAGTAACCAGCAAGACGTGCTCATCGATGAGAAGTATGAGTCTCAGGTGGAGATTATCCCAGTCGATTCACTCGACGAAGTACTCCAACACGCACTCGTCGGAGCCGAGGAAAAGGTCAGTCTCGTCGAGCGCCTCGCAAATGTTGTCGACACTATCTCTAGTGGTCCCGACTCCCAACCTTCAGCCTGACTTTCCTCTGTTGGGATACGGGTTTTCAGACCCCGATAATTTTCTGTCATTATTTAGGAGCTCAAGACATGACTGAGAAGAACTCGACTCGATATCAGATTTGGATTCTGATGCTCGTTATTCTCGTCGATATGATTGGAATAGGCATCATTATTCCATTCATCACTTACATGGTTGACGACCTCTCTGAGCCTGGCGAGAAGATCGGAATGTGGGTGGCCGCTCTGATGGCGGCATACGCCCTCGCTCAATTCATCTTCTCTCCATTTTGGGGTTCGTTGTCTGACAGAATCGGTCGACGACCAGTCTTGATGATTGGATTGATGGGCAATACCATCGCGATGATTATTTTCGGGCTCTCAAATACTCTGATGATGGCCTTATTCGCGAGATTAATCGGCGGCTTGTTCAATGCAAATGTCTCGGTGACACGCGCATATATCGCTGATATCACCGAACCAAAGGATGTCGCAAAAAATCAAGGTTTACTCGGCGTTGCCTTTGGAGTTGGTTTTTCGCTGGGTCCAGTCATCGGTGGATTCCTATCATCGCCAGCCGAATGGACTTGGACCACCGCATTCCAATCGACGATTTTTGAGACGTACCCATATCTTCTTCCCTGCCTACTCTCCTCACTTCTATCATTCAGTGGCTTGATTATGGCGATCAAATTCCTTCCGGAGAGCCGAACTCCGGAGCAAATCTATACTGACAATGAAGGAAAGCCACGGCTCTCCGCACTTCAGAAGATGAGAAAGATTCCAGCAATGCTGTCCCGGCCAGTGATTTCTCCAGTTCTTTGGTCCCTGACTTTCTTCTGGATGGCTTTCACTATCATGCATGTCACGTTCATTCTCTTCACCATGATGGATCCTTCAGAAGGTGGCCTCGGATTCAGTGAATCTGACAATGGCCTCATTTTCTCAACAATTGGAGTCATTGGAATTATCACCCAAGGGAAACTGATCGGACCACTTACCGACCGTTTCGGGTCATCGAAATTGTTGGCCGCAGGTTTCGTCATTGCGGGAACTGGTCTAGCTGCGATTCCGTACTCTTCTGCGGCTTATCCATTCCTGACCCTTCTACCGGCCGTATTCTTGGTGTCATTCGGCAATGGCTTGGTTACTCCGAGCAACATGGCGATGCTCACACACCTCTCGGCCCGCGACGAGCGCGGTGCGGTAATGGGAGTTTCAGAGAGCCTTCGCTCCTTATCGGCTCTGATTGGAGTCAGCAGTGGCGGTGTGATGTGGGATTTGACGATTTCACGCACTGATTTGTTCGACTATCACACAGCCTTCCGAATCTGTGGTATTCTGGCTTTGATTAGTGCGATTACCTTCAGATTCAGCTCTGGATGGAAGGCTGAGGATGCCATCTTCAATCAAAATCGAGATAATCCGACTGCTGCGTGACCGGCTTGAGTGGTTGTATGCTGGATGAGGCCGAGTCGAGTCAAAGAGAGTCAATACGGTGCGCAGCAGTCGTGCACGGCGGTGCTGGACCTGGTCCAGACCGCCGTAATAATCTCGAACCAAGTCTCGCGCGAGTGAGAGAAGTTCTCGCGGCTGGCGGCGATGCGATTTCAGCCGCAGTTGAAGGCTGCGTGATTCTTGAGGATGATCCCGTCTTCAATGCTGGAACGGGGGGGGTCATGCGAACAGATGGCTCGGTTCTAACCGATGCCTCACTGCATGTTAGCGATGGACGCCTCGGTTTTGTTGTCGCAATGAAGAATACACCTAATCCAATTCGCATATGTGCAGACTTGCTAGACGAGGAAATCAATGGGTTATCTGGAGTGGGTGCACGTCGGTGGGCAGACGAGCGAGGTCACACGAATGCGCCGGTGGTCGGGCGTTCTCCCAAGGGGCAGATCGGCGACACAGTAGGCGTAATCGTTCGAGATTCAACCGGTCTAATCGCTGCCGCAACAAGCACCGGTGGATGCAGTTACCGACCTCCTGGTCGTGTCGGCGATGTTCCTCTGCCAGGTTGTGGATTTTGGGCTGAGGGCGACCTCGCCGTCGCTTCCACCGGTATCGGCGAAGCGATTACTCAAGCATTACTTTCCTACCGAGTTCACGAGCGCATCCGAGCCGGAAATGATCTCTCAACCGGTGCGCTCGCTGCCACGATGAAATGGGGCATCAATACCCTCATCGCGCCAGACAAACAAGTCGGAATCATCGCATTAGGTCCCGAGGGCGAAGGCGCAGGAGAAGCCAATACAGACATGCCTTGGGCAACCTGGTGCGAGGAATCATGAGCACTCAAAGTCAGTTGTCTGGGGATGCGCTTAAACAGGGACCGCAGGTGGGGCGGCCGTTGGAGGCATCGCATGTCGAACATAGAGAGTCGCATCCAGCAAATCGCACAAGTTCTCGGCCAACTTGAGGACACTCAAGTCCCTCGTAACATCCGCAACTCGTCTCGCGACGCGGTGCAAAAGTGGCTTCTCAACAAGGACAAGGAGATTGATGTCCGTCTCGGAATGACTGCAAGTATTTTGGATGATATATTCAACGACGCAAATCTACCGGCTCATTACGGCCCGTTGTGTTTGCAGATTCAAACAGCGCTTGAAGCTCTTCTGAATGAGGTCAGAGACTCCTGAGCCTTGAATACCATTAGACTCTAGCGTCTACTGGGGATTGCTTGCCTGATTGGATCAATCTGTCTTTTGCCAATGTAGCGACCACCTCTCCCGTGGCACACAAGGCCTCGATGGAGTGGTCGAATGCTCTGGCTAGAGGGGGCGCTGCGGAATTCGATGGTGAGGCCGAGAAGAATGGTATGATGCCTCTGAGAAGGGCAGTAGCCAGACTGCTTTCTTGCGACCTTGAGGATATCTGTGTAGGCTCCAGCGCGACCGAGTTACTCTGCTCGATTGCTTGGGCCGTCTCCCCTGAGAGCGGTAGCAATATCGTATCCACGAGAGCTTCATTCCCTTCGACGGTCTATCCTTGGTCAAGGGTCGCAGATGCTAACGGGGCAGAGGTTAGGCTGGCAGACCACAACTCCGACCTCTACACTGACCCAGAAGATATCATCTCCCTAATCGATGAGAGAACCTCAGTAGTCACACTCTCTCATGTAGAGTACTCCAGCGGTCAGAGGTATGACCTGAGCCGATTTGCCAAAGCCGCACACTCGGTAGGTGCGTTACTAGTGGTAGACGCCACGCAGTCGTTGGGAATGGTGCCAATAGAAGCGGCCAAAACTGGGGCTGATGTGATTGTCTCATCTGGCTACAAGTGGCTGCGTGGGACCTATGGGGCAGCCGTTGGTTACATCTCTCCGTCCGTACGTCCGCATCTCTATCCTGGTCTCTTGGGTTTCAGGAGCCACAACGATATCTGGGACCTGCAGGCCGATAGGTTGACTCTGCCCGAAGACGCCAGCCGATTCGAGTATACTACCATACACTTTGGAGCCGCGCTGGGGCTGGCCGCGGCGGTGGATGAGATCTACGAAATTGGTCCAGAGAAGGTATGGGCGCATGATATCGGCCTAGCGGACAAGGTTATCGAGGGAGCAAATAGGCTTGGGCTCAGCATCGTCTCCCCGATGTCGGAAGCCGAGAGAAGCGCCATAGTTAGCTTGAGAATGCCCGAGGGAGTAAGCAGTGAGAGCATCGCTCGTAGACTCCAAGACGAGCACTCGATTCTAGTCACCAGCAGAGCTGGGCTCCTACGTGTATCTCCTCACATCGACAACTCCGAGGAGGAAGTAGGGATGCTGTTCGATGCCCTAGAGAGTTTACTATCATAGATGGGGATGCATGATTGCAGTTGCGATTATGAACATAATACAGGCTATTGAGAGATCGATGTATTTCCAGGCCTTGGGTTTGTTCAGAACCTCTGAGAGGCTCCTAGCTCCGTAGCCGAGCGAGAAGAAGAACACGAATGAGGCGGTGGCAGCACCGATTCCGAAGGCAACTCTCTCATCCCCGAGATACCTGCTTGAGGTGCCTCCAATCAACAGTAAGGTGTCTACATACACATGCGGATTGAGGAATGTGAAAGCTGCGGCTGCAGCTATGGTTGGAGCAAGATCACTTTCCCCCTCACCCTCTGTAGACATCCCGACGGGGCTCATTGCAGATTTTATTCTCAATACTCCATAACTAATCAAGAAGATCGATGCTCCGATTGCTATCATAAATTCCGCTCCTTCAATTCCTGCTAGTATACTCCCCACACCGAGGACTCCCGCTGTAATTAGTAAGGCGTCGAATACTGAACATGCCAAGCATACAGCAAATACATGAGAGCGCATTAGGCCCTGTCTCATTACGAAGACATTTTGCGGTCCTAGAGCCAATATTAGCCCAATGCTCAGCGCGAAACCCTCCAGAGCCGAGTCGAACATGAAAAGTCCTCACGGGCTATGTTGAAAATCGTTGAGGCGTTACGAAATCTGACAAACGGATGAAGACGAAGAATCAAGCAACCGAATCGGGACTTGCCGATTCGATCCTGTTTCAATCAAACCTTACGGCGCTCGCTTGCCTTCAAGCGAAGACCTGTGTAACCGCACTTGCGGCATACGCGGACCTTGGTGCCGCGGTGAGTGGCGCTGCACTTCATGCAAATCCACTTCTTCAGGAGGCGAGCCTCGGCTTCGGGAAAGCGCTGAGCCATACAGGCGCGCCGACCTGACTCCCCTTCATAATCCATTCCCAACACAAACCGGTCGCTGAACGTCAGTCATAGTCGGACCAATGGGTTCATACACCCTCCACAGAGCCATTGATTACGGTGCCTGCGACCGTTGTACTCGGAGCCCAGTGGGGCGATGAAGGGAAAGGCAAGGCGATAGACCAACTAGCCCCCCAATCAACGTGGGCTGTTCGCTTCCAAGGAGGCAATAATGCGGGTCATACGATTGTTGTTGGAGACACCACACTCAAGCTTCACCAGATCCCTTCGGGAGTGACTGCGAAACACTGCAACTTGGTTCTCGGCGATGGTATGGTCGTCGATCCGTGGGTGCTTGATGAGGAACTTGGACGGTGGGAGGCACTCACGGGAGAGCGGCCCGATGGCGAGCGGCTATTCATCAGCGAGCGAGCCAGCGTGATCCTTCCTTTCCATCGATTGTATGATGGTGCTGACAAGGTGGTGGGGACTACTGGTCGTGGAATCGGCCCGGCTTATCGCGATCGGATTGAGCGGGTCGGCATTCGCTTTGTTGACATCGCTGGTGTACTTGCCGACCCGAAGCGAATTAAGCAGACGGTTTCGAGGATGAATTCGCAACTCAAGACAGTCAAGGTTGAGGCTGAAGTTAGTGCTGACGAACTGACTGCAGACCTGCAGTGGATTCTCGATAGGTTTGGTCAAGCGATTAGGCCGACTGGTCTGATGGTCGACCTGGCTCTACGCAACGGTGAGAATGTACTTCTCGAAGGCGCACAGGGTGCTATGCTGGATATCGACCAGGGAACCTATCCTTTCGTGACTTCAAGCGTGGTCGGTCGGGCGAATGCCAGCCACGGGGCAGGCATTCATCCCGGACACGTCACCGAGTGCTTCGGTATCACCAAGGCATACTGCACTCGAGTAGG
>DUJH01000012.1:72061-73421 GCA_013329905.1 Candidatus Thalassarchaeaceae archaeon
CCTGGCCACCACATGGCGCAGATAGGGCACGAGTTTGGCACGACAACAGGAAGGCCTCGGCGCACCGGTTGGCTCGACATCGTCGCACTCAAGGACGCCGACCGCACTAGCGGTTACTCTGGACTCGTCGTAACCAAACTCGACGTGCTCGGTGGACTTGACGAAATCAAGATATGCGTCGGTTACGAACTCGACGGCAAGCCCATTTCCTACCTCCCTACGCTTGCCGAAGATCTCGATCGATGCGTCGCTGTCTACGAGACTCATCCTGGATTCCCTGCCATGTCTGACGAGGAATGGATCGACATGGCTGACCGCAGCCGCACCGAAGGCAGCGGCTTCGCAGCAATGCCCGATGCGGCCAGAAACATTGTCGATCGCATCGAGCAACTGAGTGGAATTTCAGTGGTTTGCGTCGGAGTCGGGCCAGACCGCAAGGCTTCGTTGGCACGTAAGGGTGGACCGTTCGACATCGCATGGGGCGAGGCAACCTTCTAATCGGTGCGCAGGCTGGGTAAATCATGGGATTCAAGTCCAAGGCACGCAAGAAGCGAACAGCCGCGGATGTAGCAGCCGGACGAACCGGTAAGCGCGAGAAAAAGGAATTTGTCGGCGAAGTCCGCTGTGATGTTGCCGGCTGCGAGAATTTCGCTGACAAGAAAATCGGCGGGCGCAGGCTTGCTTTCGATCGCGCCGCCGAAGTTTGGGGTGAGGGCGGTATTGATGGTCAGTCTCGCCGTATCTCAATCTGCAAGGCCCACTATCGCGAGTGGAAGAAGGCCACGAAAGACGACTTTGATGAGTGGTCGTAATAGCGATTCGGTGGCCGAATGAATTCAGAAATTCACACGGTCCCCCGTGTCGTATCAATTATTTTCGGACTATTCTTCGTGTCATTCGGATTACCTTTTGCTCTCGTACCATTCATGATGATTAGCGATGGGGTTATTGATCCAAATTATCCGTTTGAATCACTCTTTATGTTGGCATTCTCATCTCCTTTTTTCCTCGCAGGAACAGGCATTATGTACATGGGTGCCAGGGCAGTCTTGATGGGTATTAGAGGCGAAGAAACAACTCTTGATGAAAAATTTGTACACTCTGAATTAGTAGATGAGCCTGAATATCAAATTGATATCGATAAATTCGACCCACCGGAGCCCGGAGAAGAGGGCTGGTGGGAGGAAGAAAGCGATTCTTGAATGTGAATCGGGATACGCAATTTTGTTAGAGGCGATTCCTTACGAATGCTCATGCCCAGTCATCCGATTAACGAACCGATACTCGGATATGCTCCGGGAAGTGAGGAAAGAAGAGCACTTCAAGCAGAGTTAGATCGTCAGATGGCAGAGGTAGTAGA
>DUJH01000012.1:73643-74167 GCA_013329905.1 Candidatus Thalassarchaeaceae archaeon
ACACAGGTAATTCCTCACAAGCACGGTCACGTCATCGCCAATGTCCACTTGGCTGGAAGAGATGAGATGGAGGCGGCCTGCGAGGCTGCAGTAAATGCTCAGAAGGCTTGGATTGATCTGGGCCTAGAGGCTCGATGCGCAATTTTTGAGCGCTGCGCGGATTTACTTGCGGGTGACTGGCGTATGCGCGTCAATGCATCTACGATGTTGAATCAGTCGAAGACGGCTTTCCAAGCAGAGGTCGACGCCGCTTGCGAACTAATCGATTTCTGGCGCTTCAATTGTCATTACGCGCGCGGATTCCACGATGATTTACAGCCGCTTGTCTCTCCAGAGGGCGTGCAGAACTCCACTGAGATCCGCCCGTTGGAAGGATTCGTGCTCTCGATTACTCCGTTCAATTTCTCGAGCATTGCAGCAAATTTACCGAGCGCACCAGCGATTGTTGGCTGCACCGGCGTTTGGAAGCCCAGCCGGAATTCCTACCACTCAAATTACGTCCTCATGCAACTGATGATGGAAGC
>DUJH01000037.1:0-2563 GCA_013329905.1 Candidatus Thalassarchaeaceae archaeon
CGAAGAAGTCGCTCTTCCCGCTCCAACGCCTCGGTCTCTAAGCGCTCCATCTCAACTTCTAGCTCAGCGCGCATATCAGCCTCGATGCGATGGAGTTCCTCTTCGAAAAGGATGTCATTCGCTTTGCGCAAGGCGCCGCGCATTCCCTCGACGCGTTCGCCCATCTCAGCCACGCGTCGACGACGTTCGCGACGCATTGCAGACCGAAGTTTGCCTTCATCATCAAGCCGATCGCGAGCACGACCAAGAGTGTCAATTGCAGAGGCTGCTGAACGTACATGGGCTTCGCGCAGAGCCGCTAATTCGTCGACACCATCCGCGTCATTACCATTGGGTGACTTGCTCTCACTCACGGTCCCATCCCCATTTCGACGGTATCTGACCCCTATTTGAGAGCGCAGGGTTGTATTCAGCCGTAGGCTGTGATTTGACGAGACAAGTTGATTCTCCCAGTTTCACTTACTGGGAGGGAATCTCTCTCCCTCTCTCATAGGGCTTCAGGAACTCAAAAGGTAACCTGGAAAGCAGCCTCGCAAGCCGGACAATTCAACTGACGCTTCCCTGGTTTAGGTCGAATCCTCAGCGTCCGCTCGCAGCCTGGACAATCAATCTCAGCCTTCACCACTTTCTCTGTCAGTACGAACCCTCCGGAGCAGGCTCCACAAGTGAGTTCAATCGGTCGCTCGTCCGTTCCCGCAACAAGAATCGTGTGACAGTGCGGACAAGGGACTTTTTCTTCTATGAGCGCCTCGATTGTTGGTTCATGACTGACTTTGCAAATAGCGCCACAGACTTCGCATTCTCGCTCGCCGAGCCCGGGTGGTAACATGTGCTCGCAGTGAGCGCATTCGGCGAGCGGCGGCGCGTGCTTCGACTCGACCTCGACTCTGTCCGTCACGCGCCTCGCTCCTCGTTTCGGTTAATCAAGCGGTCGATGGTGGGCTCCCTCCACCACCGGAAAAGAGCACTCCGAAGGCCTCGCGGATATCGCGTACCAAGCCCTTCCCAAGGTCCGTTATAACGCCAATTCTTCCCCCTGCGCCTGCGACGAACATACCGTTGAGAATGATCAGGAAAACGCTTGCCTCGTGGATTGCGATTCCTGCCGCGATGCTTGTGTTGATGCCTGCGAGAGCCGTGACTATGAGCAAAACAGTGACTCCTACCGACACTGCGATATTCGCGTTGACAATCGCTCTCGTTCGCTTCGAGAGCTGGATTAGATTTACCAATGCTCTCGGGTCTTCGCCTGGGATTAGGACGTCTGCAGCGTCGAGATTGACTTGCTCTCCACTGCCGACGGCGACTCCGATGTCAGCTGCCGCTAATGCTCCGGAGTCGTTGAAACCGTCTCCAGCCATGAGTGTCCGACTGATTTTTGCTCGCTCGGCCACCCATGACGCCTTTCCTTCGGGATCGACGTTTCCTCTGCAGATTGTTGGATCAATCCCGATCCGCTTCGCGAAGGCCTCGACCGAGGCCTGCTCGTCGCCGCTGAGAATTTCGACACTGATGCCTTGCTCCTGGAGTTTGTTGACCATTTCTTGTACGCCTTCGCGCGCGTCATCGTGTGCGAAGGTGAATGCGGCGACTGCCTCGCCGTCTATCGCTAGAACACTGGCTCCGTAGCCAGCGTGTCGACTATCGGCGAGGGCTGCATCGATATCGTAGGGAATCTTGACGCCCTCGCCCATCAGCCAATCGGCTCGTCCAAGCATCAGCGGCAGTCCGCGCATCGAGCCGCGGACTCCCGCATCGCCATCTTCGATTTCTGTGACTTTAGTGACGGCCTTGCTGCGCTCGGCCGATGCTTCGATCAGAGTTTTCGCATACGGGTGATTACTGCGCTGCTCGAGTCCTGCTGCAATCCGCAGCGCACTCTCCTCGGTTTCGTCTCCGGCCACGGCGATTGCCACCAATCGTGGCCGGCCACTAGTCAGCGTCCCAGTCTTGTCGAGCAAAGCCAGTTCGATTCCTGCAGCGGCTTCAATGACATCGCCACCTCTAGCTACCAAGCCGCTGGCAGAAGCGGTTGAGAGCGCCGTTGCGTGAGGCACCGGCGCGGCGAGAAGTAGTGAGCAAGGGCATGAAACGACCCACAGAACCAACATTCCGATGATATCGCCGGTAGCCGCACCGTAAATCGCTGAGCCGACCAAAACCAGTGGAACCCAGATCGCGGTGAAGCGCTCAATAATCGTCTGAGTACGAGTTGGTTGCTCACGGTAGCGACGAACCAACTCGATTAGGTCGGCGAGGCGGGTATTCTCGCCAGTTGCTTCCGCCTTGATGTGTATAGGCCCGCGTGTGAGGGTCAATCCCGCCTCGACGAAAGAGCCGAAGGTCACAGAGACTGGCATCGGCTCCCCAGTCAGAGGTGCGCGGTCAAGCGCCCCCGAACCATCGACAATCGTCCCATCAACTGGCACAACCTCTCCAGAGCGCACCTCAACCACATCACCCGGCTCCAACGCAGCAACCGGAGTCCACTCATCATCACATGGATTCTCAGCCTCATGTTTAGAGTGGTCATGTCCAGAATTACCAGTAGCAGTCTCGCTCG
>DUJH01000037.1:2815-7283 GCA_013329905.1 Candidatus Thalassarchaeaceae archaeon
TCCATATGAGCGGCCAAAGCGACCAAACCAGTGACCACCAAAGCCTCGGGCCATTCCTTGAGATAGAGTGCCCCCAAAACAGCCAGTGAAGTCAGAACTTGGAAACCAAGAACGCGATTTTGAACGCTTGCAATCGCAGCTTGAAACATTGGTAATCCAGCGAATAAAATGCCGATTCCTGCCACTGCCGCGGCTACCGACCAATGCAAATCCATCTGTTCGATAGTGAAAACGCCGACAAGCAATGGAATCGTCAAAACTGCGCCCAGTAATTGCACTTGATCAGGGCGCAGTCGGTCATTTTGCGACTCGCCTAGGGTGTATTCACCGAGTATGCGTCGAAGCCCTTCATCGGTCATTTCTGCCACTTTTCTTGAGTCGGTCGGAACCCTTTGAATCTCAATCCGACCGTCATCCAGATTGATGTTGAGAACACCAGGAACGTCGAGCAAAGCGTTGCGAAGGCCCTTGCGATTGATGCCCAATCTTCGAGCAACTTCGCCTGAGGTTTTTCCTTGGACGAGACGCCATTCGACCTCCGGCGCGTTACCCAGACTCTCGAGTACCGAAGACACACGAGACACACGCCCTCGTGCAACGTCAAGTTCGATTCGAACACTTCCTTCGGTAGCGGACACCACCACCTCATCGATGCCGGGTAAACGAGTGACTGCTCGAGTTGCCTTCATCGCGCAGTCGGGACAATCCATGCCTCGCAGCGGCCATTCGAAGCGCTCGATACCATCGACGACGAGTTGCGGCGCTAGAACCGCTTCAGAATCGGAACTGGGTCCTGCAATCGGAGGGACTTGCTCCATGGAGCCATCGTCAAGAATCAATTCGTCAACTGGTGCGGCCGCAGCAGCACGCTTCTCACGCGAGGAAGCGATGCGGGAGCGAACTCCGTCGACACCTCCGGAGATAGCTCCTCGTAGACCGGAAAAAAGTCCGCCTCGCGAATCGCTTGAGTCAGAATTTGACTTTTCAGAGGAGGGACGCGACTCAGGCTTTGCCTGAGTCGAAGCATCATCCTCATCATCAAGGATCAGAAAATCCTCCTCGCTCACGCCTGACGGACAGGAGGGGGCCACATGAATCTGCGGCTGCAACGATCAAAGCGACGTGTGGTGCAGGTGGCAGGATTCGAACCTGCGAAGCACTACACAGAGGATCTTGAGTCCTCCCCCTTTGACCACTCGGGTACACCTGCAAGAGGCGCGAGCCGCGAATCCCTCTTGATTCCAGCGGCTCAAACCCCACTCATCAGCAATCAAGCAGGGAACGCGACGGAATGTTTGATGTAGCGCCCGCGAAGGAACCTCTATTGGACGCTCGGAGGAGCAGGAGTCAACGCGCATTAGGACTGGCAATCAACGCGCATGAGGACGGGGTGAGAAAAGCATGAGGTTGAGCAAACACCAACTCCAGGCGGTCGAGAAAGCACTCTTTGAAGTTGCTCGAAAACAGAAATCTTCGGCCAGACCTGTTGAACTCCCCTTACCCGATTTCTGGGCCTCAGTGGGCCAATTAACCGCACATCTTGAGGCTGAACTTGCAGAAACTGTTCGAACCGAGGGGATGACGGCGAAAGCGCAGATGCATACTCGTAGGCTCGGCAATGTCCGAACTTTGGTGACGGACCTAACACGCATTCGATTGAACTCCTTCACTCAGCACGCAGTGCTGGTGAATCTGATGCGAGGTGGTGGAGCCGAGGCGGCCGCTGCCGTGCAGCATCTGAGTGTGATTGATTGGGAGCGACATGATCCAAGTGAACGCGCTTACTATCAGAGCCTCGGTCATCTTGTTGACAAATACAAGCACGATGTTGCTTGGAAACAATTAGTGAATGGGAATAATGGTGGCAACGGCCACGGTCTGCCTTTTGCGAGTCCGGGGCCGAACGCTTCACTTAGCGAATTTTCTGAGCCGGCTGCTGCAACGCCCGAAGCCGCTGCTATACCAGCGGTGGCACCTTCACCGACATCGCCGCCAACTACAGTTCCTGCCAAAGATACACGGGATTCTTGGGAAGACCCTGATTTCGATGAGGAGGACCGTATTCGTGCGATGGATGCCTATCCTGACCGTGCGACCGGCGCCGACCCCCATCCACCGACCGAGATTAGTGTCGTCGAAACGCTCGGCGGCGACCTGATGAGGATTCGAATCTTGCAGGATTTATCCGATCCTATCATCGGCGAGGATGGTTCAGAGATGAACCTCGCCGAGGGCGATGTCGAGTCCTGTCCAAGCCTCATCGCAGAGACCCTCATCGCCGCTGGACTCGCTGTCGCAGCCCCGCTGTGAACGTCAAATGGCATTTTTGTTTGTGAATCAATTTCCCAAACCGAGCGCGCCAATGATTATCCGGCGCCGGACTACGATGCTCGACCTGCGGTGGATAACATGGGCAAGACGGTCACAAAGAAACAACTCAAGGAAATGCGCCGAACTTTCGCAGCTGACAGCTCTGCGAAGATGGCACAGAACGCGGTCGCGAATAACGACCTACTCGATGTCGCACTCGACCGCGCCATGGTGCAAGACATCGATTTCTCCTTCTCGATAAAGCTCGACAAGTGGAAGGTCACCAATCAGCGACGCAGCGGGCGGTGCTGGCTTTTCGCCACGCTCAATCTCTTCCGCCCGAGCACGATGGCCAAACTGAACGTCAAGAATTTTGAATTCAGTCAATCGCATATCCACTTCTGGGACAAATTCGAGCGAGCCAATCATTTCTACGAGGCGATTATCGAAACCGCCGACCGACCCGTCGATGACCGTACAATCGGCTTCCTGCTAGGCGATCCGATAGGTGATGGCGGGCAGTGGAATATGGCGATGAATCTCATCCGCAAGCACGGCTTAGTCCCTAAGTCAGCTTACCCCGAATCGAAGTCATCATCCAACACTCGCGGGATGAATGGCAATCTGAAGGATATCTTGCGCAGTGGTGCGAGTGAAATTCGCGCAATACTCGAGGCCGGCGGTTCCGCCGCCGAGGCTCGCGCTCACAAAGAATCCCGGATCGCCGACATCTGGCGAATCCTCTGCATCCACCTAGGCACCCCGCCCGAGAAGTTCGATTGGCAGTGGGAGGATAAGGATGGCAAGTTCCACCGAAGGGGGAAAATTACGCCTCAGGAATTCGCCGCCGAGTACGTCGAAATCGATTGGGAGGACTATGTCTGCATCGTCAACGACCCGCGCAACGAATACTACCGTACATACACGGTTGACTATCTACAAAACGTCGCCGGC
Source organism: Candidatus Thalassarchaeaceae archaeon (assembly GCA_013329905.1). GTDB lineage: Archaea > Thermoplasmatota > Poseidoniia > Poseidoniales > Thalassarchaeaceae > MGIIb-O1 > MGIIb-O1 sp8684u. The sequence goes on from DUJH01000037.1 coordinate 6,080, forward strand.
GGGCCTCCTGTTGTGTATCTGAATGTGCCGAGCAGTGAGATGAAAGACGTCACCCAGAAGCTGCTCGAGGACGGGCTTCCTGTCTGGATGGGATGCGATGTTGGCAAGCAGATGCACCGGAAGCGTGGTCTATGGGATGCGAAACTGTTCGACTTTGGGGCGCTTTATGGCGCTGAATTTGGTATGGACAAGGCTGACAGGCTTCGCTTCGGCCAGACGATGATGACCCATGCGATGTTGTTCACTGGCGTCGATGTTGTGAATGGTAAGCCTCGACGCTGGAGGGTTGAGAATTCCTGGGGCGACAAGGAGTCTGGCCGCAAAGGATACTACACGATGAATGACTCATGGTATGACGAATACATGTTCGAAATTGCATGCCCGAGTGATTATCTCAACGATGAGATGCGCGAGGGCTTGGAAACCGAACCCATCGTTCTACCAGCATGGGACCCGATGGGTTCGTTGGCGCGCGATGAAGCGCTTTCCTGACTCGATCATCCAAGATGTCGTAGTGACAGTTCGATGGTCACGGAGTCTGGATAGTCGATTCGAAGGACGCGGCGAAGGGCCTTTTCGTCCTTCGCTGCACTCGTTACGAGTTCCAAGAGTCTCTTGTGAACGCGCATCTCCCAGTGATCCCAGGTTTCAGCGCCCTCGCCGTCCGGGCTTTTGCGGCACGGAACTACGAGGCGGCGAGTTGGAAGTGGGATTGGACCGCGAAGGTCGACTCCAGTCTCGTCACAAATCGCCTTAATCTGCGAACAGACCAAGTCGACATCCTCATGGTTCTCACCAGTCAGTTTGATCTTGGTAATGACAGGCATTTCACTCGCTCCGAGTCTTCCGCCTTCTTACCGAGTTCACTTCTTCTCGATCTTGATACAAACGCCAGCTGCGACGGTCTTACCCATGTCGCGGATAGCGAAGCGGCAAAGCTCAGGGAAGTTGTCCATCTGCTCGATAGCCATTGGCTTGGTTGGAGCGAAGCGAATCAACGCAGCGTCACCAGTCTTGAGGAACGGGGGGTTTGCTTCCTTGGTCTTCGAGTTCTCGAGCAGATCGACGAAGCGAACTGCTACCTGAGAGGTGTGAGCGTGGAACACAGGAGTGTATCCAGCGCCGATCGCCTTCGGGATGTCCATGAGTTGAATCTGCCCGATGAAGGTTTCATCGTGGCGCACGTATGCTGGTGCATTGTCTG
>DUJH01000037.1:7506-7844 GCA_013329905.1 Candidatus Thalassarchaeaceae archaeon
TTGAATCCGACGTTGTCGCCTGGCTCAGCCTTGGCGACATTGGTGTGGTGCATCTCGATACTCTTGACCTCAGCAGACTGCTCACTTGGGTTGAAGACAACGGTCTTTCCAGCGTGTAGAACACCAGTTTCAATCTTACCAACAGGCACAGTTCCAATTCCGCTGATCTTGTAGACGTCCTGAATCGGCAAGCGGAGAGGCTTGTCGACCGGCTTCGATGGCATCTGGATGCCGTCGATTGCCTCGAACAGAGTCTGACCCTTGTACCACTTCATGTTGTCAGACTTGTTGTAGAGGTTCTCACCATTGAAGGAGGAACAAGGAATCTTTGGAACGTC
>DUJH01000037.1:8085-12261 GCA_013329905.1 Candidatus Thalassarchaeaceae archaeon
GAGTAGTCGACACCGCTGATGTCCATCTTGTTGACGTTGACAATCAGCTGCTTGACTCCCAGAACCTTTGCGAGGAATGCGTGCTCGCGCGTCTGCGCGTTTACGCCGTCGTTAGCTGCGCACAGAAGAACTGCGGCGTCAGCCTGGCTGGTACCGGTAATCATGTTCTTCACGAAGTCACGGTGCCCTGGAGCATCGATGATTGTGAAGTAATAATTAGGCGTGAAGAGCTCCTTGTGCGCGACATCGATTGTGATTCCACGCTCGCGCTCTTCCTTCAGTCCATCCATGACGTAAGCCAAGCCGAATCCAGCCTTGCCCGCCTCAACAGCGAGTTGTTCGTTCTTGTCAATGACGTGCTGCTCGATATGACCTGTGTCGAGGAGGAGACGTCCTACGGTTGTTGACTTACCGTGATCGACGTGTCCAATAAACACGATATTAAGGTGCGGCTTGCTTTTATCTTCCCACTGTGAACCCATGATAATCAACTCTAAGTGTGCCCCGCCGACCGATGATGCCTTTATGAATCTCTCCCCAAAGGGGAGGCTTCGAGGAGTTCAGTAAGAGAGGTTCGTTTAGCGGCGCAGTTCATCGATATTGCAATTCAATGATGAGACTCTTGACCTCAGTGTTGTGAGTTTTCTCATTCTGCAAATCCACTGTCCACGTACCCGGCAAGAAACCTCGTACCGTAGAGCCCCCGATGACAAGCCACACGCAGCGGTCATCTGATTGGCAATCACCGGCGTTGCGATTATCGTCACCTACACCGGTTGTGTTGGCGACCTCTTCGTCAGTTTCGTTGAAGATATAGAGGTCGAGTTTGTTCTCTGTGTCTACACCGCCGAATGGCTGGTCAGCATCCTCGGCGGGGTAAGTGAGTTTGGTGCGGAGGTAACGAATCTTGTTTTGGCCATCTTCGTAGGATACGGGGTAATCGAAAGTCATGATGACTGGGTCCTGATATCGTCGATCGATGACGAAGTCGCTCCAAGTTGCTCGGTAATTGATGTAGAGCGTCGAGTCATCGGAGTCGGTCAATCCGTTATTGTCGGTGACCGTTAGTTGGATGTCCCACGAACCTGCAGGCATATCCTCGAGATTGATTGATTCTCCGGTCGCGTCAACATCGTTGGTAGGGTCGCCATCCTCGTCTGAATCGGTGTCAAGATCGAGGTCCCACTCGTAGGAGACGAGGTATTCTTCAGCATAACAGTCGGAGTTGTCGGGGTTACAACCAGCCCAGGAGTCCGAGCCATCTATGGTCGCGCTAGCCGAGACGGTGATACTGCGGTCGTTCTCGTCCTTATCCTCGCAGACCCAGACGAGAATGAATGAGCCCGCTGGTGGTTCCTCGCCATCGCAATCATTGTCCTTGGAGGTGCTGATTTCGGCGCGCGGCTCGCGCGCGGACGCGTCAACGACTGTGATTACCTTGGACGCGGTCGCTTCGTAAGTGCCGTCGCTGACTGTCAAAGTCGCACCGTAATCACCTGGCTGAGAATAGGTATGGCTGGTTGTCAAGCCATCGCCGACGTTGCCATCACCGAAATTCCAACTGAAGGTTAGTGCGTCGGCGTCGGGGTCTGAAGAGCCTACTGCGCTGAATGTTAGGGCATCGCCTGCGCGGACTGCTCCGTTGGGGTCGACGCTCATTTTAGCGGTCGGCGCACTGTTGAGAGAAAGAGATTCGAGGCAGCCTGCAAATGCCATGCTTAGCATCAACATGACCACGAATGGAGCCAGACCTCTGGTGCCTCTCATGGAATCCGGTGGTATGGTGGCCGTCATCAACCCTACGGAATGATGTAATCAGAAGAAATCGGACAAAGTCTGCTGTCGAGTGCCTTCGAGAAGCTCCTTTTGATTCCATCCAAAGGCTTCGGTAATTCGGCCGAGAGCGGTGGCTAATCGCCGGGCATAGAACTCTGGATCGTAGACCGGCGGCTCAACTCCCAATTCATCGACCATCCAGGCCTCTATGGTCATCGGTGAGGTCTTGGCATTGGTTACAATCCAGCCGACCTTCATCCCCGGAGTGAATCCGAGGCCTGCTTCGATACGTTGTTTCGCTGCGCGCACGTAAGGCATCGAATCGGGATTCTTGTAGGCCTTGGTGAAATCAACCGAACCGTCACGTCGCAAACTACCCTTGCAAGAGCGTGAGATGACGAGGTCGGCAACTTCGATGCGGCGTGAGCGCACATCGTCAATGACTGTCTTCGTAAGTTCAACTGAGGACCATGGATCGTTAGCGAGAATCAACTCAAACATCTCCGTCATCGTCCTCGTCAGAATTCTGAACGAATCGGTACGCCTCACCTCGTAACCGCGGATGAGCATCTCCTCACGTGGCCAGACTACACGTCCGACGTACCTCTTCTTGGCACCGTGAGAAAAGAAAGCCGAGAGAGCGGTTTCGAATTCGAGCTCTGCTCCCTCTCTCGTGAATCGCTCGGCGAGACGATGACCAAAGCGAAGCGTCTCCTCGCGAGCCGCCTTCCAATCTGCGAAAACCAATGCCGTCTCCGGAGGGCGATTGATAGGAGAGTCTGGTTCGACGGGGGCGCGAACAAAGATGGAGTCGGTGTCAGAATAGACCACACCGGAGCCGTCATTCTCGAGACTCGTAATGATTGTCCGAATGTTGTGCCGAGCCCATTCCGTGATACTCGCTCCGAGGTCAGGATGGGTGAATCGATAGAAAGACGATGCGAATACTCCGTAGAAGGAATTCATCAGAATTTTCACCGCATACTGCAGTTGGTCATGTAAGAAAGCAGCCTCTTCGTCACCCGATTCGCGAGCCTTTTTGAGCTCCTCTTTGTGATGGTCGCGCCGAGTCATGAGATCACTGAGCAGGCGCGGGACCAAACCTTTCCGCTCATCGGTCGAAACGTAACGCGTGCTGGTTGCAGGAGAGATGTTGTGTGAACTATCGACACGCCCATCTCTGACAAGTGTGGTCGAGCAGATATTCTGCGCAATCATGATTGAAGGGTACATGGATTTGAAGTCGAGCACGGCGACCCAAGGATGGATTCCCGGCTCGACTTCGTGGACATAGCCGCCGGCGATTTGGTCGCGGCGGCGGGGTCCTGATTGAGTCCTCGGCACGGCGATATTCTCGCGGTCGGCGAGGCGGATTACAAGCGAGTCAATCCATTGACTGGTCGTGCCGGCGGCAGCGGTTTCGACGGTGGTACTGGCTACCGCTGCCAGCGCTTCTTTGCGCTCGACGGATTGTAAGTGACCGAGAATGTCGAGCGGAAGATGAGTATCTCTGACACAGTATTCCATCACCTCATCTGGGCGAGCCGCCCATTCCTCGTCCATCCGGCTTGCATCGATGTCGAGTTTCTGCTTGTCTTCGGAGTCCGGCCAGAGCATATTGGCGACGAAGCGAAGCGATTCACGTTCTGGCCGCAGTGTCTGGCGAACCTGCCACCAAGCATCCATTGGGATTCGACCGGTCATCCGCCAGACTCGATTGATGGCGCGTTCAGGCTTCAGCCTCTTGGCTTCGCTCTCAATCGCTGGAACGCGCCCCCAACCACACAAGGCAGCCTGCTCAAAACGAGAGCGACCCGAGTTCTCCTCGGCTCGCTCGATAATCCGCGGCAGATCGAAATTATCGATATTGTATCCAGTGATGAAATCGGGATCCTCATCGCGAACCAGCCGAGTCATCCCTTCGAGGATGTCTTTCTCATCCCCGCGGAACTCGTGCTCGGCGCGCGAGCCTCCACGATCAATCACCACTGCCGCGCACAGAATCGTATTGTGTTTCACGCTCGTCTCCAAATCCACAGACAGTGTGACAAAGGGCGTGGGGAAAGGATCTGCACGGGATAGGTCCGCTAACGTGCAAGAAATTACCACGTCGCATGGATAGAGCCCCGAGCCGCCGAAGTCGCGGATGCGCTCGGCGGCCTCGACGCGTCCGCCATCAAACTCAGCAGCCAACTCGGCGGGCGCACGGCTACCAGCCCACAAAACCTCACCTGCAACACGCACGTGAGGACCGAGGTCAAGGTCGAGTAGCAAGCGCTGAACAAACAAAATGTCTGCACTGGTCACCTCCCAATCGTTGTCTGCAAGCAATCGCTTGCGCAAGCGGGGCACCACGTATGGCTGCTCAACATCCACTCGCCAGTGAGGTTTCATTCCCAA
>DUJH01000037.1:12496-13868 GCA_013329905.1 Candidatus Thalassarchaeaceae archaeon
AAATCGAGCGATAGAGCCGCTGCCTCAGCCTGACGAGGCTTTCCGGGCAGCGCAATCTCGAGGAACGGTTTCAATCCCTGAACAAGCACAACGACGGAATGTCCCTCGCGCGCACGGCACCACAACTCAACCGTCGTGCGCGGCGGCGTCGAAGCCACCGCCTGATACGATCCGGAGACGATGCACATCTCTCCTTCCCAACGCATGGCAGAACCCCGAGTGACCGTGGGTGAGTCACCAATGAAGCCTTTTGCGGAGGCCTGAAAATCAGATTTCACGAGTTTGTTCAGAAATTGTTGAAAACCGACCCCCTCCCCACTGATTCATCGGTGGTCGGATGATGGAGGAAACAGATTCCGGAGCCGAGCCTGCTATTGACTGGGACGCGATGACTTTCAGCTTCACCGAGACCGACCGAATGTACATCGCAAAGTGCAAACAAGGCGAAGATTGGCAAGCGGGAATAATGCAGGACTTCCAAGAGCTCAGACTCTCTCCAGCTGCGGGCGTCATCAACTACGGGCAGGGATTGTTCGAGGGGATGAAAGCGCGTCGGGCGGCGGATGGCAGAGTGCTTCTATTCCGCCCGGAACTGAATGCGAGGCGCGCCCAAGGTGGCAGTAGGCGCCTCGGGATGGCTGTTGTATCGGAGGAGATGTTTCTCGATGCAGTCCATCAGGTGGTTCAAGAGAACATCAGGTGGCTTCCACCTAACGGACGCGGAGAACTCTACATTCGCCCGCTGATCTTTGGCAGTGGTGCGATTCTTGGAGTCGCTCCCGCACCCGAATACACATTCTTGGTCTATGCTGTACCGGTTGGACCTTACTTCAAGGGCGGAATGAATCCGATTGCACTGAAGGTGTCCGACGAATTCCACCGAGCTGCGCCCGGTGGTTCGGGCGGCGTCAAGGCGATTGGAAATTACGCGCCCGGAATGATGCCTTCGAAGAATGCGAAGGCAGAGGGATATGCTGAGATCATCTATCTCGACGCTGTTCATCACCGATACGTCGAGGAGGTCGGAGCGGCCAACTTCTTCTGTGTCAAGGACAATGTTCTCTACACTCCAGAGTTGACTGGGACGATTCTTCCAGGAATCACCCGACTCTCTACCATCGAGCTGGCTCGCTCACTCGGCTACCAAGTGCTCGAGACGAAAGTCGACATCGAATTCGCGATGGGTGCCGATGAAGCATTCTGCGCTGGCACCGCAGCGGTCATCTCGCCAATCGGCTCAATTGAGCACGGTGGTAATGTGGCGACCTATTGCGATGGAGAGGTTGGTGGGGTCACCAAGCAACTCTACGATGCCTTGTCCGCCATACAAGAGGGCAGAGCCCCAGATCCATTCGGCTGGACCCCATCGGTC
>DUJH01000055.1:0-991 GCA_013329905.1 Candidatus Thalassarchaeaceae archaeon
AAGAGAACTTCTTTGCGGAGTGCGCGAGGGCTTCTATTACTGGCATCTTATCACCGCAGAGCATCTGCAAACATGCGCCTCCACCAGTGCTATTGTGAGTCACTTTGTCACCAACTCCGCGTGAATTAACAAGAGCGCTGGTGTGACCGCCGCCAACGATTGTCATCGCAGTGGTCTCGGTGCACATATTGAGAATCTCAATGGTCCCGAAAGCGAATGCCGGCTTCTCGAAATAACTGGCTGGTCCATTCCAAAGGATACATCCTGCATCCATCATGATCGGTCGTAATCGCATTAGAGTCTGAAGGCCTATATCGTAGATTGGATGGGGTACTGGAAGCTCATCAACCTGTTTAGCCACACGCTCTCCATCTACCTCCACCGCAACATCGCTGGGCACGAAGAGCAATTCTGAATGGTTCTGGAGGAGTTCTTGCGCCATCGACCAAGCGGTGTCGAAATCATCGCCGAGGGTGAATCGAATGAACTCCTTATTGCCCTCGCCGATGTCGGTACCATTGGCCCAGAGGACCATATTTCCCACGACACCAACGAATGCGATGGTGTCGACGACTCCTCGCCCGATGAGATTCTGTGCGACGCGGAAGGAGTCGTCGGCCTTTGCCCCACCCAAAATCACCACGTAAGGTCGTGGTGGGGCTGTAACAGCTGTCTGCAGCGCGCTGATCTCACGCTCCATCAAGCGCCCAGCAATACAAGGAAGATCGTCAGCGAAGCCTGTCAAAGTTGGTGAGTTTCGGTGTGCTGCTCCGAAGGCATCGGTGACGTAGGCATCAAATTCGGGGGAGAGATTGCTGACTATCTGTGATAGCCGCAAATCTTCGAGCCCTGCCTTCTTGAGAGAATTCTCCTCGGCGTGCATCCTGACATTATCCAAACAGAGGATCTCGCCGGCATTCATGCTACGAATCGCATCGATTGCAATTTCGCCACAGACATCTGGAATGAATCTGATTGGGCGACCGAGAAT
>DUJH01000055.1:1214-2152 GCA_013329905.1 Candidatus Thalassarchaeaceae archaeon
CTTGACTGATGTCCGAGTATCACGACCTTGGCGTCCGAGAGGGCCGATAGAGTGGGAATGATGGAGCGAAGTCTACCGTCGTCAAGGAAGGCTCCGGTTTCCGGATGAAGAGGTGAATTGATGTCAACGCGATACAGGACGCGCTTACCACTGAGGCGAATGTCGTCCAGCGACAGAACGCCGTCCACAATGCGGTCCACCCGCAGGCGTCTTTTGATGGTGATGGATGTGGGTCGGGGTCCAACTTCTATCTCATTCCCTCCCCCAATGCCTTTGTGTCCGGGCCGTAGTGGCTCGTTCATGGCTTGGGATGCGGAGCGACTGACCGGCCCTGATGGCGATGACTGGCGGGTTCCGGTCAGCGAACTCGAGGAGCGACGGAATCGCTTGGCTTCGGCGCTGACTAAGGCTGGTCTTGAAAGCGCTCTAATCGATGACCCCGTCGAACTCTACTGGTTGACTGGGGGAAGGCAGAACGGGATGATTTTGGTTGGCGCAGAGGGTTCTGGAGTTTCGAATGTTCATTGGGTTCGCAAGTCTCTTGACCGAGCTCGTTTCGAGTCTGGTGGCGATGATGCTCCTGACCCGGTTGTGGCTCAACCTCGTATGAGTGGCTTGGCCGATGCTTTGCGCGCTACTGGTGCTACACGTGCTCCTGCGATGTTGGCTGGCAAGATTCCTCACGATCGTTGGGCCTTCTTTGCTGGGCGCTTGTCCTCCTTGGGAGATCTGTCTGACTGCACCCACTTACTGTATGGGTTGCGCGAGACGAAATCCGCCTGGGAATTAGAGATGCATCGTGAGAGCGGGCGGATTAATCGACGGATGTTCGAGGCGGTGCGCGATGTTGGCGGCGTTGGTCGCACCGAGTTGGAGATGGCGGCGGCCGCTGACGAGGTCAGCCGTACCGCCGGCTTTGGCGGTCGCATCCGAATGCG
>DUJH01000055.1:2399-7195 GCA_013329905.1 Candidatus Thalassarchaeaceae archaeon
TACTTCGATTCGGCGATTGGTGGCACCGGTGCCAGCCCAATTTCATCTCTGGGTGCTGGCCACTCAAAGGTGGTGGCTGGCGAGCCAGTCATCGTCGACATGGTACATCTTCACCGCGGCTATGTCTCAGACTGTACGCGTATGTTCTGCGCAGGTGAGATGGAAGGTGAGTCGATGACTCGACTCGAAAATATGGCTGAGATTCGCGATTCAGTTGTTGCTAGCCTCGGGCGGGGCGATGATTGCTCCGAGGCTTGGCGCGTCGGCAGCGGCAAGGCTGCCGAGATGGGTTATGCTGAGCATCTGATGGGAATGCCGCCCGCGCAGGCTGCTTTCTTAGGTCACTCAGTCGGGCTTGAATTGGATGAGACGCCTGTCGTCGCTGAGCGCTTCGACCGAGAACTTCCGGTTGGTGGAACGATGGCGGTAGAGCCGAAAGTGCTCTACGACTCCGGGGCAATCGGTACCGAAGACACATTTGCTCGAACCTCAGAAGGCATGGAATGCCTGACAATGGGGGATTCATGGGGCCTGCTCACGGAGTGGGATTCGTGAGTGGAGCAACACGCAGACCCACCGTAGCTGTATTTGGCTCAAGTGATTTGGCCGAGCATCCAGAGATTGAAAGGCTCTGCGAAGAGCTCGGACGAGCCATCGTCGACCTTGGTTGCAGAGTCGCTTGTGGAGGGCTCGGTGGAGTAATGACAGCGGTTTGTCGAGGTGCGCGGACGAGCCCGAAATATACTGAAGGCGATACGATTGGAATTCTTCCTCAAGCAGAATTCGATGCTGCCAATGAGTACGTCGACGTGGTAATTCCCACCGCACTCGGCCTATTCCGCAACATGCTTGTCGCTCGTTCCGGCGATGCTTGCATCGCCGTCAGAGGCGGAGCAGGCACGCTTTCAGAGATCGCATTCGCTTGGCAAATCCAGAAACCTGTCGCTGTGATGTCGACCACCGGAGGCTGGTCGGAGGAACTCGCTGGTACACCTCTCGATCATCGATATCCGACAGAGGTTGCCAACCTTCCTGACGTCGAGACTGCAGCCTCATGGCTGACCGAGACGCTCGGTCTGTAGCGCCATCACTAAGCGATACGACGGTGACGATGATGCGTGTCTCGGACCAAGGCGGCCGCGCAGCGACGGCTCGCACGACTGCTACGCGGACGCAAGGAACCCCATGGGTTGGACTTGACTGACGATGTCGTGCTCAAGGGTGTCGAGGTCGATGACTCTGGCATCGTGCAATTGTGGGTCCAACCCACTCGAGCGCACTGTCCATGCTGTATCAATGACCTGATGGAACTGCGCTCAGAAATCAATCGACAGAAAGGAGTTCTCGCCTGTCATATCGAGGTAGTCGGCGTGCCACAAGCCGACAGATGGACCGCAGCGGTAAATGAGTGAGTCTGGATTAGATCCATTCGTCATTCGGAGCAGTCAATTCGCTCTCAGCCTCGCCTGTATTGACGACACCGCGAGGCTCGACTAGCATCACCTTGCATTCCGAGTCAGCAACAGGCTTGTGGCGCACCCCTTTCGGGACTACGATCATTTCACCCTCATCGAGCTCGATGGTGTGGTCCTCGAATTCAATCTTCATGCTGCCTTCGACGACAATGAATACCTCATCTGTTTCAGGGTGATCGTGCCAGACAAATTCACCCTCTATCTTGACCAATTTGAATTGGTAATCATTCATTTCGGCAATTACCTTAGGCGTCCAGTGGTCCGAAAACAAACCGAATTTATCGCGTACGTTGATTTTCTCCATGATCACTCCTCCTCATCGCTTCTCACTTCGGTAGTGGGAAGTTCATCTCGCTTCCATCGCTTGGCCTTACGCTCCTCGACCTCTGAGAGTTTTGCTTTTAGCCGAGTTGCCAAAAACCAGACAGCGATTCCGATGCCGAGAATGTCGATGAAAATAATCAGCGCCATCTGTTGGTCCATATTCTCACATCACAATGGTGGGATTACATCGATATCGCAAGCTCCCACCGCCTCCATGAAGCATGAGAGAACCCCACCATCCTCGACCAAGAACTCATCGAGACCAGGTGGTAATGGATCTGGATAAATCACTTCACCCTCCTTCAGACGCACGAGGCAGGTGCCACAATTTCCTGAGGTGCAATTGACCGGGATGTCTACACCGGCCTTCTTCGCAACTTCGACAAGGGGTTCGTCAACCTCGGCTTCAGCAACCCCGAGAAGCAGAGCGCCTCGGAAGAATCGGACTATCGCCACGACCTTGCGAATCATCGGCTCGTCTTGAATCCATCAGGACGTCAGACCAGCAAAGAAATTCAATCTTCCAAGCCGAAGACAGCGGGGAGTGATGCATCAATCATTTGACCAACGAGACCACTGGCCTGTTTGCTTATTGAAGCGCAGTCCAGCCTTCTTCATCCACTTGTTGAACTTCGTTGCACCAGCGCCGGTCGCGAGGATGAAGTCCTCACGGTGTTCCTGAGCCTGGATGTATCCCTTGGCAGCGAGTGTCTGGTCAATCCATTCGTCGATGCTCATCAGGCCGCCAGTCATATCGCTCGCTTCGACCGCCGCAGCCATCTCTTCAGCAGATGCGCCGGTCGCTTCAAGATCCTTGATCAACAAATCCTTGATGGTCTCAGCGGATTTCTTCTTCGGTGGACGGAATTTCTTGTCGCGAGGTTTCTTCTTCGGGTTGATTTTTATTCGAGAACCGTTGCTCATGTGCTCATCGACGTAAACCGACATAGGGGAGTGGAACTCCTCCTCGCACTCCCAGCAAACGAATGAGAAATCGGCTGGATCCTCGATAACATTAGATCCACGTGGGTCCATTTCCTCCCCACACTTTGGGCAGGCGTACAGGCATAGAATCGGTGCAATCTTGCGGCGGAAGTCGACAATGTCTTGCGGTGTGCCGACCAGTTCGAGCATTTCGTGGTCACGTGCCGCTTCGAGACCGCGAGTCTCAAGTTGGTCTCGAAGTTTCGTTCGCTGTTCGCGCTTCGATTCATCATCAAATGAATTTTCCAGTTTTACGATGAGTTCGATTGTTTTACCAAGGCGATTCATCACCAATTTCTTGGAACGGAAAGCCTCGACTTTGGCGATTCGCAGCTCTTCCTTTTTCTCGTTGAGCTCAGAGATGATATCCTTCTGCTCACGCTTGAATCGCTGCTCCTCAATTTTGTCGACTTTTTTCGTCTGATCCTTAGAGAGAACATCTGTGAGGTAACGCTGTTTAGAGGCAGCACGAGGGCCAGATTTGACCGCTTCCAGAACCGACTTTGCGATCTCCTTCTTGAGACCATAGTTGTTGCGAAGTTTTTCTTCGTCGAGCTTTTTGAGGTCGCCGACCTTGAGTCCAGAATTAGCAAGAACCTGCGCGGTCGTCTCGTCGATACCCCTACGCAAAAGCGCCAGATAAGTGTCTTTCTTGGCCATCGAACCAACTCCCTTTCTCGCAGTGCCACGACACGCTGCGCTGTTCCGGCCGAACCAGCAGGGGGCTTTGAAGGCGTGGTTCTCCGGTGCTCCCGATGGCTCTACTCAGTGCTTATCTCGGTAATCAAGACGGCCCAGTCATTTGAGCTGAGATTCTCGGGTCGAAGGTCGAGGGTTTCAGCGGGCAGTGCATCGATTGCCACGTGCCAACGAGCGCGATGCCAACCGGGAATTCTGTTGAGGCGCTTCGGTGGGCGTTTGAGGAGGGTACGGAGTTTACGTCGACGGTTGGCGAAGCATTCTCTGATGACCATGCGGAATAGTCGGCGATCGAATGCTTCGGCCAACTCGCGCTGAATCGGGGTGAGATTCGTTAGGCGCGAGTGGACCCTCGGTGCGGGACTGAACGAATGAGACGGTACTCGCTGGTCGAGTTCGACCTCGAAATCTAACCAGAGAGAGTGTCCAAGCGGACCTCGACTGGCGTGGCCCGCGTTCATCGCCATGCGTTCTGCAAACTCTTCTTGGACCAGCAAGGCGATGCCATTCAGATTGTGCTGCGCGTGATGCTTCTGTATTCTATCTAATACTGGGCTGGAGATTTGGTATGGAAGATTGGCCACGATGTGGGTCAAATCATTTGGCCAATCAGCTTCCAATGCATCGGTTTCAACGATGTTGAGGCGGCCATCAGCATCTCCGAATACACGTCTGAGGTGGGCGACGGCTTCCGAATCAACCTCGAGGGCCGTGACTTGAGCCCCCGTCTTGAGCAAATCAAGAGTCAAGGAACCGGGGCCGGGGCCTATTTCCAAAACATGGCTGCCCGGACCGATCGGTACCGTGGCCGAAGCAATTTGGACAGCCCTCGCGATGACTGCTTCGTCGAGTAAGAAATGTTGCCCGAGCGAGCGGTCGGGGCTAATCCGGTCTCGCAATAAATCGACGAGAAGTCGGACATCCAGGTCGTCCATACGCCCACCCCTGTCAGGCGCTGACTCTAACGAGTAAATCGAGAAGGCTGGGGACTTCAGCGGGTTCGGCGAGTTCCCCTACATAACGCTCGGCGAGTAAGTCAACAACTTCGACTCCGAGCTTCTCGCTGACCTCGGCGAGATCGACCCAGCCATTCTGGCCACGAATCTCCACCCATGATTGTGCGGTTGAACTTCCAACACCAGGTAGGAGTTGGAATGCGTGGACTTTGAGGGAGATGTTGTTTGCACGATTAAAAAATCCAAGATGGGGGTCTGGATTGATCCGAATCGATTCTTGCACCGCATCCTCTAGAGCCGAGTTTGCTTCTCCCGAAAGGTCACGGAACCTAAGTTGAGAGAGAGGGCCAACATTACC
>DUJH01000055.1:7429-9707 GCA_013329905.1 Candidatus Thalassarchaeaceae archaeon
CGTACAAGGTAAAGACTCGGTTCGGAAAGAGCGTGAATCTCCCTGCCGAAGGGACGTCTTTCGAAAACATCGAGAACGCGAGCATGAGTCTCTGACGCCAACGGCCCATCCACCGCATCTCCATTTTGGTCGTTCGGCTGCATCTTCTTCGCTCCTCGGAGGTCGGTATCCCTCATCAAGGGATTTATTGGACAAAGTTGTGCATAATCAATGATTCAAACACAATCGAAGGCATCGCTATGAGCGCGAGTCGCGATTCAGAGTACGTGCTGACGAACCTTAGTGATGATCTCTTCAATCTCAGCAGTATCCATCGCGATTCTCTTGGAAGCAACGATGACGCGGACGTCGTCGACCTTCATCGGCATGAGTTCCGCAATCTTTGCGCAAACCTCTGGATGCTGGTTGAGCTTCTCGTTCTCAGCCAACGAATCGAATAGACTTGCAAAGGTTTCTGGGCTGGTCTTGATGCCGCCGCGGTTCTCGCTGGCTGCCCACTCAGCGTGGAAAAGAGCAACCTTCTGCTCGTAGGAAAGTTCGCCACGACGCTCGCGAGCATCCAATAGAAGGTCTCGAACGGTTGAGAAGTCAACAAATTCTCTCTTACTCATCTGAATCACTCCATCGGGCGTAGGTGCTCAGGGCGAGCAATCACGGTCTTGGCCATGTTCTTGTCGTGCAAAGCGACTACCCATGCGCGGCCTTGCTTGGCCTCGATGACGCCGGTGGCGCCTTGGAAGCGGCGGTGTGGCATCCCCTTCTGTTGGGAGCCATCGAGGACGACTGCGACGCTGTCGCCAATCTCGTATTGGTGCATGACGCGAGCGATGTTGATGCGGCCTCGCTGCTCCTTTGAGCGACGCAGGATACTACGTGTTCCTTGACGAGTTCCGTGACTTCGGCGCATGTAATTCACCCATCGACACAATGTCGTGCGAGCGGTCGACCTACCTCACATTCTTAAGGCCATCTGAGCCCTTTGGAATTTCAATCGGCGTGGATGTCTTCAACATCGAGCCAGATGACTTCGCAAGTCCGCTCTAGAACACTCGTCACGGAAGGCACGGTTCTCCCCTCATCGGAATGAACGAGTTCCTTCACATAAGTTCCAGCTTCACAGCGGACCGAAAATTGAACTTCGTTTCCTTCAACAAGGATATTGTCGATTGAGACGACCTTGCGTTTGCGCTTCTTGTCGGCTCGGCGGTGAGAGACTCGCTTGGGAGTCTGTTGTTCGAGAGTGACTCCAGAAAGGCTGGAAATAGCCTCGATTATGGCTGATTCTTCAGGAGGGTCCTCAATGCGGAAACGAATGTTGTAGGACTTCTCCGAACGTGTCTCCTTCACCCTACTGACTTCACTACGGTTCGACCATCGCAGGTCGATGATTTCGATCTTTTCGGCGGCGTTCGCGTTGACAGCCGCGACGATTTCGTCGAGATCGGTGCGGCGAGTGTGTGGACGCTTCAATTCGAGGACGAAAGGGCGGCCCCTGCCGAGGCAGCGGACGTCGATGTCCTCGCGCCCCATGCCGTGGAATGATGTGTCATCGGCGGAAAGTGCCAAGCGGAATGGTTCGCCGATGAGGTCTTGCACTGAATCTGGATATTGCAGTCCAGTTCCCGAGCAGGACTCGCAGCCTTCGGCGCGGCCACGACAAGCGCGGCATGGCCAACGAGTTTGAGGAATGCCGCGTCCGAGTTTTCGGTAGCGCCCGTAGATGAAAACAGGTCGGATATCGACATCGACACGGAGTGTTAGACAATCGATTAGAATCATCAGATCAGGGCGCTCCTTGACAAACTCGATTCCATCCATTCGAGTAGTTACGCCGGCCTGGACTGCATCGGAAAAAGAAGCCTTCAGAGGGCGAGATCCAGTGGCGCCATGACGAGTGCGAATGCGATCTTCGTCCTGAATCAAATCCTTCGGAACGTGAACACCAATCTGCAGAGAGCCATGGTCGAGCTCACCAGTCTGTTCGGTAATGCGCTCGACGATATTGTCGACATCCTCGAAGAGATTTTCGCAGAGCGGACAAAGTTCGGGCGCCTCAAAGGATGAGAGTTCTTTGTCGCGAGCCAAGGACTCGGCACGAAGAGAAGCACCTCCAGCGGCACCGGTGACCTCAGTACGACGACCGCCGACTCGGTGCAAACAGTGATCACAAGTACCGATTCGAATCATGTGAGCGATTCCAAGTGGAGAGGGACAAGGTGGTGAGTCCCAATCGACGGTTTGACCATTCGACTCGAAATCGTCGCCGTCGAACCATTCC
>DUJH01000055.1:9716-10567 GCA_013329905.1 Candidatus Thalassarchaeaceae archaeon
CCTCCATCGGCGCCGAGAGCCTCGGTGCGTCGACCACCGACTCTGTGCAAACAGTGATCACAAGTACCGATTCGAATCATGTGAGCGATTCCAAGTGGAGAGGGGCAAGGAGGAGAGTCCCAGTCGACGGTTTGACCATTCGACTCGAAATCGTCGCCGTCGAACCATTCCTCCTCCTTGGAGTCCTTCTCTTCGACGACAACCAAATCATCCCAAGGATCCTCGGCGGCGGCATATCCAGCGGTTGCGTAGAGTTGCCACTCATCCTCTGCATCCGGCGCGGTGGCATCAGCCTCTGGTTCGTCTCGGGTCATTCAATCACCCACCGCGGCGAGGGAGGGAATCCCACACTACGATGCCCACGCCACCTGAGGGTCACCTTTGAGCGCTTCGATGGTGACTCACCGTCATTATTTGACCAAATTACACAGTGTTAATTGAGGATAGATAGATGAAATCTAATCTAAACAAAGAGATTCAATCGAGCGCGGAACCTGCCTGCTCGGCGACATTCCGAAGAAGGCCAAAGGAATAGATCCCGCTCGAGCACCCAGACGGCCATGAGAATCGCAGACCATAACGGCCGACAAGTTCGGCCTTTGGCTTATCCAATCGCAGCCGCATGACTTCCTCTCTGAATTCTATCAGCCGCTGCTCATTCTCTTGTCTCGGCCTGCACTTCGCACAGGGGCAAGACATCCTGACTTCGACGTAATCGAGTCGGAACGAAGCCCCATCTGCGAACCTTAGCACACAGTCTTCTTGACCTCGCTCGAGATCGGTAAGTGTCTCTGACTCGCTCATCGCTCTCATGCTGCGGGCTGAGTCTCTGATGCTTCAACCTGCTGCGC
>DUJH01000035.1:0-10657 GCA_013329905.1 Candidatus Thalassarchaeaceae archaeon
TTTCTCAGTTCTACTGGCGATTGCACCCAGAACGACCTCTGGTGCAGTGACCGCAAAGTCGTCTCGATGATGCTCTCCAACTCCAAAGAAATCCAAGCCTAATTTATCGGCAAGCACCGCCTCTTCAACGACGTTTCTCAAGACTACATGATGCTCCTCGAATTGTCCATCGGAACCTCTTGTAACATCGCCAAAGGTGTTCAATCCAAGTTGAAACATAGTTACTACCCTCTGATTCAGTCATCATCATCGTCATCATGATCAAAATCGACCGCATCGTCCAACGATTTTTCCAGCACATCCAGAACATTTTCGCCTCTAAAAATGCCAATAAGAATCCTAAGTGCAAAAACAACGATGACAAATAATGCAGTAGCTAACCAGAACCAGATTTCCAAATCCACACCTAAGATGTGATTGCAGTCAACGGAATCGCCTAGGGTATATTTGCAGCCATTACTCATGAAATTCAACTACTCGTCATAGCCGTTGATTTTTAGCCGTTTAGTCGATTTGAAATTTTTAATTAATTGCATTCTTCTTCAGTCGTAGAGACCTTCGCTGAGATACTTGAGGCCGGAATCTACGGCTATTGCGACAACTGTGTGACCGGGGCCGAGTTCTGCAGCGACTTCTAGGGCGCCGGCGACGTTCATCCCACTTGATGTGCCGGCGAAGATTCCCTCCTCGCGCGCCAAGCGTAATGCAGTCTCGCGCGCAACCGATTCATCGATTGTACGCACCTCATCGTACGGCTCGTCCGCGAGGTGCGTCGGCACGAATCCAAGAGCAATCCCTTCGACACTGTGCGAGCCTCCCTCACCAGTCGTCAGCACGGGTGACGAAGTCGGCTCGAGAGCGACTATTCTGGTATCTTGTCCAGCCTCGCGCATCGCCGCTTGGACACCACAAATTGAGCCACCGGTGCCAACCGAATCGCAGAATACATGCACTGGTCCATCGATCTGCGCGATGATCTCCTCTCCCAACTTACGGAAACCATCGATAATGTCGTCATTGTTGATCTGGTCGGTGAAGAAATAATTCTCATTCTCGGCTAATTCAGCTGCCCTGGTGATTAGCGCTTTGATGACCTCGCCGGTGATTTTCCCATCAGGAGTTTCCTGAACCTCAAGTTCAGCCCCGAATGCGGTCATCGTGCCGAGTTTTTCCTTACCGAAGCAATCCGCAGAAATGATGTGGAAATGGTAACCTTTCACAGCACAGACAAGGGCTAATCCAGCGCCTGTGCTGCCGCCCGAATATTCGACGACGCTCATTCCTGGGCGTAGTTCTCCTCGCTTTTCCGCACCTTCGATCATTGCGAGCGCCATTCGGTCCTTCTTTGAGCCAGTGGGGTTGAATGATTCGAGTTTAACATAGACATCTGCACTGCCTTCGGGAACTAAGCGGTTGAGCTTAATCAGTGGCGTATTGCCAATAGCATCCAGAGCAGATTCGACTACACGTGGTGGGTTCAGGGTCATGTATCGGCAGCAGCAGACTGTGTATCAAGCGTTGCGGCCCCATCAGACTCCTCTTCCTTCGCTTGCATCTTCTTTATCCAGCGGAATAGTAGTCTGGATCTCATCTGGCGCTTCGGACGCTAGGACACGGGTTCGAATCCTGTATCGCCCACCACATTCTACAATGTAACCATCCACATTTCCATACCGTCGAAGAAGTATTGAACTGCGGTTGTGACAATTAGTAGACCCATTACACGAGTAATCACTCTAGTAATATTTTCTCCAATTGAATTTTTCATACTTGAAGCAATGAAAAACATAGTCAAAGATAGTGCCATCACAATGAGAATTGCTAAGGAAACTGTCGCAATACCATACGTAGTTCCCATGAGAATTACGAGTGTAATCGAACCTGGACCTGCTAGCATTGGCATACCAAGAGGAACTAAACCGAAATCAACAGAATCGCCAATTTCTATCTCCCCTCCTGTCGAGACGGGGATGATTTTTCGAGAGGGTTTCTGACCCTCCTTTAGCATATTCATTCCAACTATGCCAAGCATTAGACCTCCAGCAACACGAAGACTGTATAACTCAACTCCTAGATGTTCGAGTAGGCCTTCTCCAACCACTAAGAAAGTGAGCAAGACAAGACTTGCAAAGACACAAGCTCGCGTAGCAACTGATTGTAACTCCTTTTTGTCTAATTCATGGCCCATACCGAGAAAGAGAGCAATCGAGGCAGGTGGATCGATGATTACGATTAGAGGGGCGAGAACGAGGGTGAATGCAAACAAATCCATGGGCGGGCGCGATTGCATGACCTATTTGAATATGATAGAATCAAGCGTTCAGGTTAGTGAAAGAATCTAGAAACTTTATTTGTTATTCTCCGCTGTATTTTCACGTCTCTTTTTGATGTATCTGAATAACACGCGAGAAAATACCATCGAGAATAATAGGAAAATTAGCGAATACCACCATGGATTATTCTCGCTAGTGGCAATGAAATAGGTCACAATCAGAATTCCCATTCCGTAGAAGGCTCGAAAGATCGAGTAGGCAATGAACGACTTGACGAGTGGGTTTGCGAGAAAACGTTGCAACCTAGTCTGCTCCGCTTCAACCTCAGTCACAGAAGATTGGCTAATTCTCTCGCCTCCAATGACTAATTCTATCTCCGGCGACCTCTATTTCTCTGAATTGCTGCAAGCCAGCAGAACTCAATTCAGATTCTGTGAATTCAGTTCCGCTTCCACTCAATTCGACCGGTGATTGACACAAGTGAGCTCTGTCAACTAATCCAGCCGCCAAGAATCTCCTCCATGTGTTTGGGCCACCTTCAACGAGAAGCGATTGAATTCCCCGGTCGCCAAGGAAAGCAAGTATGCGCGCGATTGGGATTTCACCATCATCGGCAGTTAGTACAGCACGCTCAACGTGTTCTGCGTCAGATTGAGGAATATCGAATGGCTCGGCGTGAATCAAAAGTGTAGGCGCCTCGCCATCGGTCAGCAATTTGCTATCTGCTGGTGTTCTTCCACTCGGATCAACGATAACACGTGTTGGGGGTGTACGTGGACCAATGTCAGGACCACGAACTGTCAGAGACGGATCATCTCGAACGACCGTATCAACTCCAACTAGAATCGCCATCGAATCAGCCCTCATTGCGTGAACAATTTCTAATGATTCAGGAGAGGAAAAGCGCTGAGGTGGTTCCTTCGGGTCACAATCAACTCTACCATTTGCATCGATTGCAGCCTTCAGCAACACCTCAGGTTGCATATGTTCGCACCAATGCATGAATTCGTTCATTTGAGCGGCGCATCCTTCGGCTAGTAGCCCATTCTTGACCTCAACACCAGCCGCTCGCAGCGCCTCGGCCCCATCGCCACGAACTGTAGGATTAGGGTCATCAGCGCCGATTACTACACGTTTCACCCCTGCCCAGAGCAAAGCCTCAGTACATGGTGGAGTTCGTCCGAAATGGTTGCAGGGCTCAAGTGTGACATAAGCTGTCGAGCCCTGTGTCGGCACGCCCTTTGCCTCCGCGTCAGCAATCGCCATCTGTTCGGCGTGTAAACCACCCAAATGGTCGTGCCAACCCTCAGCAATGACTTCTCCATCGCGCACGAGTACGCAGCCAACAAGTGGATTTGGCATTACGCGATGGCGACCGCGCTCGGCGAGCGCGATGGCTCGCCGCATGAATACAGCCTCATCTTCCATGCTTTCCAAACACCGCGACCCTCGCATCACTCATCATTCCTCGCACTGAGAGGATTCAAGTCAGAATCCAATCCTCAGGTATCCATGCCTCGCATAGCGTGCATCCTCAATCCAAAGGCTCGTGATGGAGTTTCTGCCAAACAATGGCCTGATTTTGAAACAGCTCTCATAGCTGCTGGATTCGAGGTTGACTTATTCAAAACTGAAGAACCAGGACACGCTGTCGAAATCGCAACAAAACTTCTCTCAGACGACCATAAAATGATTGTTGCAGTAGGCGGAGATGGTACTTTCCATGAAGTTGCAAGTGCGTTACGTGGAACAGGTCGGACGATGGGTATTCTGCCTATGGGCAGTGGAAACGACTTCGCGCGTGCGGTTGGGATACCGCTTTTTGATATTGAAGGCGCAGTCGAAACTCTCGCTCACGGCATCGATCACACGGTGGGTGGTGTGCGATGTGAAGGTCCTCCTTCACCTCATCACGATAATTTCCCAACTCCAAAACCTCACCCATGTAATGGCCAACCAAATAAGCAAGGTAACCATGTTCGATGGTCATTCCTTGAGGTAGATAGTGGTGTGACTTCAAGTGTTAATAGAATGAAAATAGAAGGTAAATTCAAGTGGATACGTGGACATCTAAAATACACTGCATTAGGAATTCGAGCAATTCTTGGTTGGAAGAGCCAGAAAGCATGGATGAAAATCAACGGCGCAGATGCAAATATTGTCGATATGCAGGGATTGTTCGTCATAAGTCAATGCGAAACTTTTGGTGGTGGTTTTCGAGTTGCTCCAGGGATTCACCCGAAGCGAGATTCTGCAACATTACTCATCGCCCTCGGTCTTTCTAAATTACAGATGCTAATGGTCATGGGACCGCTGGAAAAAGGCACTCATGTTGGAATGTGGGATAAAATTACCATGGAAGATTGCCAAACTTTTGAAATTGGAGCACTTGATTCAAATGGAAATGTTTCAGCAGATGCCACTCATAATCCAACTCTATTCGTCACTGTAGACGGCGAATCTTGTCTGACTACGCCTTGTAGCTTCGAATTTCATGCGAATCAACTCATAGTTCGTGGAGCGAACAAAATTCCAAACGAATAATCAGGAAATAAACTGGGATTTATTACTCATATCTCCTTCGACCGACTTGATGGCAGTTGTATGCAACATCGATCAACGCGGAATGCGCTTCCGTGGTATCATGGGAACTATCCTCTTGGGAATAGGATTATTCATCGGCGCCTCGTTTTTGCTCAACGACATCAATCAGTCATTCTTGTGGCTGTTACCTGCTGGCCTAATTGCCGGTGGTGCATTCTCGATTTTCGAGGCATGGATAGGCTGGTGCGCAGTCCGCGCACTCGGTTTCCGCACCTGGCTGTGATGAGTGAGAGTGGCGCAGACGGAGAGATTTGAACTCCCGAGTCCAAGGGACACCGGATTTCAAATCCGGCGCTATACCAGGCTAAGCGACGTCTGCAGTGTGCGGCCGTCGCGGCCGCTTTTGATGAATCTATGCGGTCGAGCCCGCCTATTCAGAGGCCATAATTACCGGGTCGGCACCAATCGGGCAGTCCGGTTGTAGCATCTGGATGAGTCAGCCCGATGAAGAGCACCATGATGATGATGAAGAAAGCCGGGAACAGCGCAGTCATCGTCAAAATCTTCGAATCATCATCACCGTAAAGATGCATGAAAATTGCAGCAATCATGATGAATTTTGGAATCGCAATTAGAGTCAATATCCAGAGGGTCACGACCTTCTCAGTCGTATCGTAGCCCGCAGCGAAGTCTGAGAGGTCCAATCCGACAGCAGCAACCTCGACTAAAGTGAGGAACATCAAACCGAAG
This sequence comes from Candidatus Thalassarchaeaceae archaeon, assembly GCA_013329905.1. Lineage (GTDB taxonomy): Archaea > Thermoplasmatota > Poseidoniia > Poseidoniales > Thalassarchaeaceae > MGIIb-O1 > MGIIb-O1 sp8684u. The sequence continues at coordinate 5,568 of DUJH01000035.1, forward strand.
AAATTCATCCAGTAGGGGTCTTGTCCTAGAATTTTGTAATGTGCCATCATTTCACCTCAGTATAGATAGAAGAATGGGAACACCAGAACCCAGACCAGATCGACAAAGTGCCAGTAGAGACCGAAGTACTCTATCGATACCGCGTTCGCAGGGGTGTAGAGTCCCTTCCAAGCTTTCAGAGTCATGTATGACAGACCAATGATTCCACCAGCGACGTGCGCTCCGTGAGTTCCGGTTGTCACATAGAACAGCGAAGCTGACACCTGAATGTTAGCCACCATGTGTGCTCCTGTTGCTTCGTCGATGTAGGAGTGGTGCTGGTAGTGATCGGCGTTAATTGTGTAACCTTCACTGACAAGCGAGACGATGTCGTGCTCATGGAGTCCGATTACTGAAATCTCGGGCACGTAGAAGCCGATGAACCACTCGACCATCTTCAATGTCAGGAAGAGGATTGCGAGAAGCCATGTGCTTCCGAGGTAGCGGTAGACCTTCTTGCGGCGGACCTCGTCATCGAGGTCCGGCATCTTCGCGTAGCGCAGAGCTTGAACGATTGTGAAAGACGAGAGAATCAACGCGAAGGTGTTGATTGCTCCCGGAGCCAAGTGCCACCAGCTCGAAGCGATGAGGTGGCTGGCCGGCTCGAAGCAAGTGACAGCGACTCCTTCTTGCCAGCCGGTTGGATTGGTTACTGGGTCAAAGAGACCGCGATCGAAGACAGTTCCACAGTTCTCGATACCGAGGCGGTATCGCATGTAGGTGCTGAAAAGGGATGTAAAGACCATCATCTCAGACATTAGGAAGACCCAGACGGCCACCTTGCGGACCTGAATGCCGCGGAATGGAACACCGGTTGAGAGCGGCTCGTAGTGACCGTCGAATGAGATATCCTGCCTCCACCAGATTATCATCGAAAATCCAACGACTGCGAGGCCGAGAAGAATTGTTGGAATGTGCCCTGGAGTGTAAGTTCCGTATGACCAAGCCTGCGCGAGGGAGAAGAGGAAGATTGCCACACCCATGCTCAGGAAGAGCGGTGAGAACGAGTTGTGCGGAGCGCCGTGGTGCCAATCGTGTGGACCCCACGGCTGCGGAGCGTGGTCGTCGTCGTAACCGCTCAATTGTTCACCTCCTCATTGTCCTCAGGAACCATCAATTTGTTGAACCAGATTCCCATAACGCTCGGCTCGTGTGCGATGTGCTCGTTGGCATCCTTCAGCACTGGCAGGTTGTTCCAATCAAAGGAAGGTGTTGGAGGAGGAGAGGATGTCATCCACTCGAATGACCAGCCACCCCATGGATCAGCTGGTGCCTTCTGCCCGCGCGTGAGGCTGATTAGCATATTGAAGACCATAATGAAGTTCGAGAAGAAGAACAAGAAGGCGCAGACAGAGATGAATAGGTTCCAGTCTGCAGCCCACTCTGGTAGATTGGTGAAATCATCTGTGGTGATGAAGTAAGTGTGAGTTCGGCGCGGCATGCCAACGACACCGAGGCGGTGCATTGGCCAGAAGATGCCGTTGTAGGTGACGAATGCAGTCAAGAAGTGGAGAGTTCCAAGTCTCTCATCGAGCATTCGTCCGGTCATCTTCGGATACCAGTAGTAGATTGCGGCGAAGAATCCGAAGACGGTTCCGCCAACCAACACGTAGTGGAAGTGGGCGACGACGAAGTAAGTCTCGTGTAGGTGCGTGTCCATCGCAATCGATGGGAAGAACATTCCAGAGATTCCACCGAGAGTGAATGTCACGAGGAAACCTAGCGCCCACAGTGTGTGCGTACGATAGACCAGCGAGCCTCCGTGCATCGTCTTCAGCCAATTGAAGATCTTGATTCCAGTAGGAACGGCGACGAGCATGGTTGTGAGCATGGTTACGAATCGAAGGCTTGGGGACATTCCAGAGGTGAACATGTGGTGGCCGTAGACGATGAAAGCGACGATTCCAATGCCCGCCATTGCATAGACCATCGAGCGATAGCCGAAGATTGAGCGGCGAGCCGAGGTCGCAAGAACCTCAGATATCACGCCGAAGGCCGGTACGATAACGACGTACACCTCAGGGTGACCAAAGTACCAGAATAGGTGACTCCACAGCAATGGGTCACCACCGGCGGCGATATCGTAGAATGCCGTCGAGATAGTTCGATCGAGATAGACTTGGATTAGACCAATACCGAAGGCAGGGATTGAGAGGAAGAGCATCAGGTTGGCTACGAGGATAGACCAAGTGAACAGAGGCATCTGCATCCAACCCATCCCTTCTGCACGCATGACAGCCATCGTGGTCAGGAAATTGATTCCAGTCAGTGTCGATGATGCTACCAGCATAATTTGGCCGGCGACCCACATCGTCACGCCCGAGTGCGCGCCTGCGCTGACCACGTATGGTGCATATCCGGTCCAGCCGGTATCGGCTCCTTGACCGGAGAAGACACCGGTGAAGATGAGCAAAGCAGCGAATGGTTGCAGCCAGAATGAGAGAGCGTTGATTCTTGGTAGGGCAAGGTCAGGCGCACCAATTTGCAGCGGCACAATCCAATTGGCAAAGCCGTTGATTAGCGGCATTGCAGCGAGGAAGATCATCGTCGTGCCGTGTAGTGTGAAGAATTGGTTGTATTGATCCTGCGAGATGAAGCCCATTTCAGGACCCGCGAGTTGTAAGCGAATCATCATCGCTAGAATTCCGCCGATTCCGAGGAAGAAGAGACCTTGGATGAAGTAAAGAGTTCCAATCTTCTTGTGGTCGGTGCTGGTCAACCATTCGATAATCCATGGAGCAAGGTGATCCCAATCGAAGGCATCTGGGTTCGTGCGGTAGAATCCGTAGAGAATGGTGATCAACAGAAGGACACTGGAGATGATAATCAGAGTCGCCAGCACCGTGAATGGGTCAGCGGGATCCAAGCCGACTCCAAGAGAGCCGACGACGGAGAGGTCGAGGCGATTCCACGAGTCTCCACTATTCGAACCGTCTCCATTCACCGAATTGACGTGAAGAATGAAGTCGACATTTCGACCGTGGCTTGGAGCGATCCATTCCATCGTCCAAGTTCGGTAGTCATTGCCCACTTCTGTGTGCGTAACCTCTGCAGTCGCTCGCGACTGCACGGTAGCATCGATAACGGTGAATTCTCCACCGGATGCCCAGAGGTTGAATCCACCGGAGTTGACTCCGGATTCAATCGGTCCACCTTCGAATGAGACGGTGATGGTGTAAGTCTCAGATGAATTATACTGATCTGGCAAACCATCGAGTGTAACGTCAATGGTTGCAGTTGGTGCACCTGCGTGGCAATTACAGCCGCTAGTCTGAATTCCAGTACCACCGACACCAGTCGGTAGGGAATTGACCGCAGGTGAAACCACCATTGCGACTGAGATTAGGATCAATGCTACCATACTGCGCGTAATCAATGTCTTTCTCTTCATTCAAACACCTCCTCAAGCGTGAACGCTGACTCCCGCAATCATGTACGCGTGGTCATCACCACAATACTCTGTACAAAGAAGCAAGAAGTTCTCGACTTCGTCAGCGAGAATCCATTGAGTCGTAATCATACCAGGTTGCACATCCTCCTTGATTCCGAATGATACAAACCACGGAGCATGAGTTACATCGTTCGAGGTCATCACAGCAAAATAGGCCGTATCGTCCTTGAGGGATAGCAAAGGCCGATCACTCCCTTCGATTTGAGCGGTCGAAACCGCGCAGAGATCTTCTTCGAGATTGAGGCAATCGAACTCCCAGTACCATTGGTATCCAGTGATTTCGATGATATTGTAGCAGTCGGCTTCGTACATGCCTGTATCCTCGTTGAAAATTAGATTCGAGGTTTCACCGGCAGCGCACTCATCGCCGAAGTATCCGTCATCGGCATTCGCAGCGGACCAGATGTTGTCGAGTGGAGCCCAGGAGATGAAAGTGAGGTAGACGATGAGTATGAAGGGCACAACAATCCAGGTAAGTTCGAGCTTGAGATTGTCGTATTCCTTCGGAAAAACACCGACTTGCAAATTATCGATATTTGGACTCTCTCCCTCCTTAGAGCGATAGAAGAATGAGTGGTGATACAACCAACCGAATGTGAATATCCCGACAAGAGCAGACCACAACACGTACTCGTTCCAGAGGTCGTCGTATAGAGGTGTGATGAGACCCATCGCTATCTCCATTCGGAGCGCGTGCGAATTCCCCTCATAAGTTTGAGGTATTGACAATCGTCAGACATGGTCCGACGTAGTCGGAAAGGACTTCAAACATCCTAGTTCACAGAGTTGGTTCGGATGACGTCTGAATGGGTCAGGTTATCTGGCCGCAAGACCTTGGTTGAGGTCGATGTGCAACCGGGTTCGAAGCAGTCTGGCGTGGTAGGATTTGAACCGTGGCGGGGGCGATTGAAGGTGGCTGTACGCTCGCCCCCTGTGGATGGCGCGGCCAATGCTGAATTGCTTGAAATCATGGCCGCCAGCCTCGGCGTGAAGTCGAGTCAAGTGAGCGTCGAGGCTGGAGCAACGAATCGACGCAAGACAATTTCAATCGTCGGAGATCACGTCGATTCGCTGAAGGCGCTGAAGGAGGGGGAATAATGGGAGCCAGCGACTGGGATGAAGAGCGAAACAATCTGGCGGGACCTGCCGACAGAGAGGCTCGTTTCGACCGCGCCGCTAGAGCGATTGCGAATTGCCAGCGGCGCAATAGAGATCCCATCGACGGAGGGGCTGGGTGTCCGATTCTAGTCGAGGGACTGAAGGATGAGGCGGCCCTGAGAGCACTCGGTTTCGAAGGGCCAGTCGAGCGAATGAATCGAGGTTGGGACCGTTCGCGATTAGTCGCTTATCTCTACGAGAAATACGGTACGAGAAATACTGTCGATGGCGGTCCACCACTAATCTTGTTGATGGATTGGGATCGCACAGGTGGTCGTCTCCAAACAGCGCTACGCGACCGCCTCCAGGCACTGGATGTACCAATTGACGAAGATCTCAGAATGATCATCCTCAAAGCAATGAAACCAGAGGGCAGGACCGTTGAATCAATCGCACCCTATGCGCCTTCTCTGATACCATTAATCAGAGCGTATTTGGAAGA
>DUJH01000035.1:10919-12592 GCA_013329905.1 Candidatus Thalassarchaeaceae archaeon
GACAAGACATTCTTCGAAAGGTCATCTAGGTCGCTACTATCGCGAGCTCGAGCGATAATCATAGAATCGAAATCTCCGGTCACGTCGTAGACGCCGTAAACGCGAGGGTCGAGCGCGATTTTCTTTTGGATTTCGATGAGGCGACCCTTCTGTATGCGAAGGCCGATGACGACATTGAGGCCCCATCCTACCTTTTCGGCATCGAGTACCACACGATATTCCTGGATGATTCCAGAGTCCTCGAGTTTTCTGACACGGTTGCTCACAGTTCCCAGTGATACCCCTACCTCTTCGGCGATCCGGCGCAGGGAGGTACGTGCGTCCCTTTCCAGCACCTGGATGATGTTGCGGTCGGTATCGTCGAGCATAATTCAGCCTCGGGAGAAAAGGCCCGGAACCTACGGCTATTGAACATTCACCCTGTATTTCGCTACCCTAGTGAACAGATGTTCATTCTTCTTCGTTGGTTTGTTGGCTTTCCTCGAGCGGCTCAACACCTCGAATAGCTCGCAGTACGACCAGTTCGCTGGTGCGCAGCATGAGGCTGGTACGGCCACCTATCCAAACAGGTATCGCCGTGCCGTCGGAGTCGTCAACGAGAAGATGATTGCCTCTGAATTCGGCCAGGTCCGAGTTTACGTCAAACGGCTCCGGCTGCTCCCCAGAGAGTAGTTTGTCAATGGTTTCTGAAGGGACTTTTGTATAGCCTGAATCAGCGATTCCAGCGATGCGTGATGCGGCTGCACCGACGACTCGCTCGAACTCGCCGCGGCGCAGGTGGGCTACCTCAAGACCGAGGCTTGCGACCTTGAGAGGTCGCCAGCGGCCGCCTGGAATTCGGGTCCTTCCGCCTCTGCGGCCGCGCTCAGAAACCCAAATTGAGTGGGCTTGTGGAGTTGACCAGAGTATCTTCTTGCCGCGCGACCAGAGATCTTCGGGGATCGTCCCCCATTCGTCGGTCAGCATCTGGCTCTGTGCCTCGGATATCGGCCGCGGAACTCCTTCGTGGTCGCACGGTGCCTTTTCTTCGCTGAGAGTTTCTTCGACCACGGTTGCTTTGCGGGATGGCGCGTCGGCTGATTTCTCAAGGATTGCGAGGAAGAAGCCGCCGCCACCCGACTGTTCATTCCACACGCGCATGCACTTTGGTAGGGCGGCGGCGATGTCAGATTCGGTGGGCGGAGCGAAACTTTCGCGTTGTTCAGTGTCTTGAACGATTGAACAGTCATCAGATAGGGTTGGCCATTCGTTCATTCCTGGTGAAGCTGTTAGATCAGGAATCGTATCGTGGGCTAGGGAGAGGCTGAGTGAGGGATAATTACGCAGAATTTCGGCAACCACTGCCTCATTCTCGATTGGGTCGAGCGAACAGGTAGAGTAGACTACTCGCCCACCGGGTTTGACCAAGCGAGCCGCTCGGCTGAGGATGTCGATTTGCAATTTCTGCATCGAGCGGCCACCATTCGGTTTCCAACGCGACCAGACATCCGGATTCTTTCGCGTCGTTCCGGTTCCTGTGCAGGGGGCGTCGACAAGGATGCGGTCATAGCCTTCTTCTGGGAGATTCGGAAAGTGTCGCGCATCGTGATTGACTACAACTCCTGAGCGCGAGCGATGTCGTTGCATATTCGAGACGAGGAGATTCACTCTTCCTCGGACGACTTCGTTAGCGA
>DUJH01000035.1:12908-18163 GCA_013329905.1 Candidatus Thalassarchaeaceae archaeon
CCGGTCTCGTGGAGGGCGGCTAGAATCGACTTGACATCGCCTTCGGCCCGTCCTCTTTCGAAGGGCATCTGCCATGCGGAGCCTGGCCCTTTGAACCAATCAATAGGCTTGCAATCAACCGATTTCAACCAATCCTCAACCCACTCGGAATCACCAGATAATGGGTTGACGCGCACGGTTTCAGGTAATCTCTCGTACGCGTTTGAGAACCAAGAGTCAGCATCGGAGCGCCAGCAGCTGACCGCCTTCAACAGCAGGCTGCTGCGCGCAGCCACGGCCCAATCGACCTCCTCTCGCACAAGCCATCCGTCTCACCACTTGACCATCAAGCGATTGGCTCCCGCGAGAGAATCTGCCCCCCTAATTCGCCTCGTCGAAGCGAACAGAATCGTAAACGGTTAAACCTCCAACTCAGCGCTCACGAGCCGCGGCGTAAGTCGCATGGGATGCACATGACTGGACTGAGAAGAAGAATCGCGAGAAATCCAACTACACCGAATCGAACCGACCAAAGAGAGGCGACTCGCAAACTCGTCGGGCTTGTTGAGCGAGCCCGTCAGAATGGGAATAAGCAAGGGCCACTCGTACCAGTCGAAGCACTGATCACGGTCGACCGTGATGAATGGACTTGGCAAGTGGTCGACCGAGATGTCCTCGAATCACTTTCACATCGATTGGTTTTCCAATCGTCTGCTGGCAGCCGTCGTGAGATTCTCATGACTGCCGGCATCGACGCCGCGATGGACGCGGCGTCGCGCATCGTCGAGCTCGACGGAGGCTGTGTTCTCATCGAGACGCTCGACCCCTGAATAATCGCGACTCAGTCGTCACTTTCAGTTGAATACAGCATTTCGCCCTACCTTCGCCGCGTTGATATAGTGCAGGCAGGTGCGACGGCCCGATGGCTAAGGACAAGAAGGGCAGTGGTATCCAGCAGGCAGCTGGTCTAATCCGCTACTTCGACGAGGAGTCGGAGAACGCCATCCAGATTAGCAAGGGCTTGGTCTATACCGTCTGCGTGGTGTTTTCGTTGGTGATTTATCTCCAGCAGCACGGCGTTTGGTCGTGGATGGGCGACGTTCTTTCAGGCATAGTCTGATTATTCTTCTTCGGTCAAATCGACCAGTGGAACCTCATCTTCGAGAAGGTGCGAAGCCTCAACTTCCTCCTGTTTCCCTCGCTCGTCCCACCAGGTCATGACTCCCATTCGTGTTGCAGCCGATTCGGATGAGCGGACTTCGGTTGTCGGGTCAGCTTCGACGAGCGCTTGGGTAGCTCGACCGAGCGCTCGCTCGACCGCCGGCGCGTTGTGATCTGCTAATGCAGCACGCGCCTCATCCAAACTCTGGCCAGCCTCATCCAGAATCCCATCGATATTCTCAGTACCTCGCAGGCTGGCAATGCGCTCGGACAGAGTGGTGATTTCCTCATTCATGTCCGAGCGAGCGTGATCAATCAATCCCTCCCAAGCAGCACGATGCTCAGAGGATTCAGCCCCAGTGACCTTGGTGAAGCGGGCTGACCATGCCGGTTCCCATGGATTGCGCCCAAGACTTGCGGCTATGTCGTGGACGATGCGGGCACGGAGCGCGAGCGGGCCTGTGAGTTCGATGCGGTTGAGGAAGCAGCGGGCAAGCAATCCGAATCCCCAGTATGATTCTGAGCGCAGACGCATTGAGACATCGCCCGCATCCGTTGAAAAAAGCCAGCGTTGTTCGTCATAGGCTGGACGTGCAACGAAAAGTGGTGGATCTGCCGGTCCAAGAGAGCGCAGTGCAGCTCGGGCGACATCGCCAAGATAGACTGTTGAATTGCCTTTGATACCGGCTGGGCGAAGTCGTCCCTCGACATCTATTGACATCTGTGGCTGGCCTTCGCGGACTTGAGCCCACAGAATAGTGATGTTCGGGTCGAGGCCGATGGTGCCCATTGGCTCTGCCTCGTCGTTCGGCTCCACGCCCGACGCTCTGCTGGCTCCCCGTTGAATCTTACGCGCATGTGAGAATGCTCAAGTCCCGCCGGCGTGAACAGCCTTGCATGCCGCGCCGGAAGTACGGACGACTCACCAAAGTCGTTGAGATACCGCCGAAGGACAATTGCTCGCGTTGCCGAGCAGGCAAACCTTGCCTACTGTCGGGGCATTCCGGAAATATGGTGTCTGCCGACCGCGAATGGCAAGGGCCAGAAGCGGTCGATAAGCGCACAAACAAGAAAAATCCAGCTAAGAAATAAATCTCCAATCTGAATTGGTTTTTCCAATTCACCACAGAGGTGCGTTACTCTTGGCGAATTGTCGGCGTAGGTGCTTCGATTAATTCGCCTTCCAACTCATTCTCGACTGTGGAATCAATCTCAAACTCGGCCAATTCTGGCAGACGCTGAGCCCTGTGGTAGATCTCTCGCAGCGTCTGATCACTTATCTCCAAATACACGCGAGTGGTAGCGATGCTAGCGTGACCCAGCAAGCGCTGAATAGTCACCAAATCAGCCCCACGCTCCAGTAAACCGGTAGCAAATGTGTGGCGTAGAGTGTGCGGAGACAAACGAGAGCGCGGGATGTCAGCCTCATCGGCCAATCTATCAATCAATTTCTGAATCGAGCGCGGATTGATTCTTCGACCGCGACTCGACAAGAATAGAGATCGCTCGGAATTCTCATCACTGATGAGATTCGAACGAAGAGCACGAATCGGATTCCAAGCCGCAATAGCCTCAGTGGTAGACTTCGTGAAGAGCACAGTCCTATCTTTCTCACCCTTGCCTCCAATCACCAAAGCAGACAGGTCATCGTGGTCGACATCGTCGATGTCGAGATTACATAATTCGGAGACCCGCAAGCCAGTGTCGAGCATCGTAGTGACTACAGGATGAGCTAGCGGGTCTTCCATTCTCAGAGCTGCGGAGCGCACTTTGATCACCTCTGACCGACCCAAAGGTCGCGGCAGAGGGCGCCTGCGCGCCGGCCTCTGTACCCACTCTGGAATCGAATGTCCAAGCCATTTCATCAGATGAGAAACGGCTGCAATTCTAGCGTTAATCGTAGCCGGTCGCATCTCACCAAGCCCGTTCAACCAAGAATCGATGCGACCGAAGGAAGGATTAGCGCGCTCATAGAAAATACGGACCGGAATCGTTTGAGCTTCATCCCAATCAATCTCATCCTCATCCGGTAGCGAAGTTGTCGAAAATCCGCGCGCTGCGACTATGTAAGCACGAATCGTGTGTTGCGATTTCTTCTCAGCCCGCAATTGCCCGATCCAGCATTCGAACCAAGGAAGTGCGGCCAAGCGAATCAAGCGTGTGGGAAGAACCGATTGAACGGAGGAAGTATCGAACCGCCCCTGCCTAGCCTCTCGGCCAGTAAACCCTCCATCATCGCTTTCCATATCGCGTTCCCTCGCCTCTCTCCGTCGCGAACGACGGGTGCATCCCTGCCCATACGGGCGAACCCAAGTTGTCCTATCTCGACTTGAATGCTTCTGATGTTGCGAGCCATGTGGCTCCAGTTTGCGGGCGTGCTTTGAATCGCCGTATGCGCGATTTTTGATGGAGCCGTACGACTCGACTCCGATGTCCCAAAAACTTGGATTTGAGCCGATTTCACTCAGTTAGCAGAGTGTTGTCCGGCGCTGTTTCATCGGGCAACTGCGCCTCTGCGCGGCCTTGTTCGCGGACAGCTGATAGGCGCGCATCGAGGTGCTGGGCTACGGCTGCTGCGACATTGACGCCCGATGCGCCCTCGATACCCTCGAGTCCTGGACTTGAGTTGACTTCGAGGACGAGAGGTCCATCACGGGATTCAAGCATGTCTACACCCGCGATATCCATTCCTAGAATATTGGCTGCAGTGAGCGCGACCGAGATGTGTTGCTCACTGAGATGAATGCGCTCGACGCGGCCTCCCAAATGGAAGTTCGAGCGGAATTCGCTACCGGAAGCGCGGCGGCGCATGGCGGCAATTACCTTACCGCCGACCACGAGAACTCGAATGTCCTGACCGTGTGATTCCTCGATATAGGTCTGGACCAATGGGCGCATTCCTCGCTCGAGCATCTGTTGCACGAGTTGGTGAGCTTGCTGGTGATTGTGGATAAGGAAGACACTCGAACCCTGCGTGCCTTCAGTCGCCTTGACCACGCACGGGACGCCACCAACGCGCGCAATGGCGCGGTCGGTGTCCTCGATGGAAGCCACGTGCGCAGTGACAGGAATTGGAACTCCTGCGTCGGCCATCAATTGGCTGGCAAGCAACTTGTCTCGGCTTTGTTGAATCGAGAGAGAAGGATTGAGGATGATTACTCCCATCTGCTCGAATTGCCTGACGATGGCGACACCGCGGCGTGTGATCGAATATCCGATTCGTGGAATCACCGCTTCGCATTCGACAGGCCAGCCGCGGTGGAAGATACGACCTCCCTTCTCATCGACAACCACAGTCAGAGACAATGGGTCGAGAATCCGGACAGCCCAACCAGCCTTCTCCGCCTCCTCGGCGAGACGTCGCGTCGAGTACAACCTCGGGCCGCGTGAGAGGATGACCAAGCGTGGGTCCATATCTGCGGCCGACCGCCAACCGTTCTTGAGTCTGACGGCTGAACCTTGCTTCTGCATCACTGCCTTATCTGCTCCAGAATGTCCCTAATCGCAGTGTTTCAGACGGTTTCGGCGGTCTCTAGCACGCTTGCGTATCCGTGTTCCGCAAAGCGGAACGCCGAAGGGGTTGAAAGCCCCACAGCGAGACTGCCGAGCGTTCGATGAGTAGGAGGGATGAGTCTGGACCGTGATGCACTATCGGCGATGAAGGTCTCCGAACTGCGTGAACTCTGCAAGGAGAACGGACTCTTCGTATCGGGGAAGAAGACGGATTTGATTGACCGATTGCTCGGAGAGGAGAGTGTTTCTCCGATTGCCAAGCCGAGCAAGAAATTACCAACTTCTGACGAGGGAAGGGGCGACGCGATTGATCGTCTGTTGGCTCGCGTCGAATCCGGCGGCGGTGGGATGCCTGATTCCGAGCCGGAAATCAATGAGGATTCAGAACCCGATGTACTCGAGGCAGAGGTCTTCGAGGCAGATATCGTCGAGGCCGAAATCGAAGCACCACCCGCGCCTCAGGAAGTCCTTGCAGTCGAGCCAGAGGTAATTCTCGATACAATCATCCTCGAGGAAGAGACTCCCGCGCTTATCCTCGAAGAAGAGGATGAGGACCCTTGGACTGACGGTGTTCTAGCCGAAGAGGGAGCGACTACACTCAT
>DUJH01000035.1:18403-18561 GCA_013329905.1 Candidatus Thalassarchaeaceae archaeon
ATCGAGCTATCACCAAAGGTCATCGGCGCCGTCACTATTGTCGCACTAATCCTCGGTGCCATTGGCTTCGCCCTCTTCATGCAGCAGGACTCATCCTTCGAAGCGCGAAGCCTCCATTATGGAGACAGCATGCAATTCAACATCGGAACTTCGAGCAT
>DUJH01000035.1:18805-20538 GCA_013329905.1 Candidatus Thalassarchaeaceae archaeon
CTCACAGCAGAGATCACTACCGGCTCTGGAAGCATCAGTATTCGGAGGGGTGATTCAAGCGAAATCATCCACCCCTCCGATCAACAATACAGCGGCGCAGTAAACGCTTTGGATGCTTATGGCAGAAGCCATCTCGCCGCTGAAAAAGTTCTCACTCATTCGATGAATATCGACCTCGATGGAAAGACTTGGAGAAGTACCGACGACTGCGGTAATACAGGTTGGATTCTTGAGGATAATAACGTCGATATGACGACGCGGACTTGGACAGATATCGGCGATAAGCAGTTGATTCGAACGAGCACAGACTTGACGATTCGTGATGTCGATAACCGCGCTACGAATCTTGAAGCTACGACCTTTGGGCTCGATTCGATTTCGGGATTAGGGGTTGCCACTTCCTACGTTTTGCTTCCATTGACACCTCTAGATTTGCACGAATTCTTTGGCGATGTCTCCCTGACCTCCGGTTCAACTTCGGCTGCTGGTGATGAGTGGTCTTGGTCTGTTGGCGAAGAGATCAATGACGGAGTCCATGGTCTCGTCTATCCGATAGAGATGTCGCATACTGAGTTCGATGCCTGCAATGGGCACCTCAACTTGGATTTGCTAGTCAAGAGTAGCGTGCCATGGCCAGTGCAGCAAGATGCGAGCATCATTCTCGACAAAAGTCAGAAATCGAGCGATTGCGGACTGATTGAATCCTCGCTCTCCGATGCAGCTCTACCTGATGGAAGGGTGACGATTTCTTTCTCGATGCGCGCGACGAGTAATGATAACGGCGCGCGCGCAATCGATTGGTTAGCAGATTACACAAGCAAGCCCGGGCCTGGCGAAGACCGGCCCGGAACCAGCGCCCAGCGCTCTTGGGGAGTAGCGATGCCTGATGAGAGCGAGCGACGTGACTGGGACCTAGAATCGGCGCTGGAATGTACGGTGTCCAATTACTCATCGAGCGGCGTGGCCACCGCCATCGAGTCCGGTGGATATGTCTGGAAGGCCTCGACGGTTCTCGTTGATGGAATAACTCAGTGGAACATGTCCTGGGTGACCGAGGATGAGCGAGCAGGTTGGACCGTTGTACGCGAGCGAGACGGGGGTTGCGCACTCATCGATGACGAAGACATGGACGATGGGTCAGTACAATGGAATCGCAACGCGATCCCAGATACTCTGACCATGCAGGCTCTCGAGTCTCGACTTCTGACAAGCTCTCGATACCCCGTTTTGAGTCAATATATCAACGATGGATCTGGCGAGTGGGCGGACGATGTCGAGTATGGATATCGGCTCACGGTGGCCGAGGAGAATGATATCTTCGACATCGTTCCCGTCAGTATCGGTCAAGGTGCAGTCAGCGTCGGCGCAGATAAGACCTGGACCGATAGCAATAATCGCGAGCACAGTGTGACTTTCACGATGGATGCTGAGAACGGTCGCATGCTCGGTTGGTTCCATTATTGGGCGCCTAACTGATTCGCTGGCCGGTGAGTCGGCCAGGGCGTTGGAACGCTACTGAGTCGGCTCAAAACTGGCGGCACATTCAACACGCTCTCGAGCGCCGCAGGCGCTCGTATGACACCAGATGAAGAGCGGGACGAATTGCCCGAAGTAGGGGCCGCCCCGCTCATCATCGATGCTGATTTCGTCGAGGTTGAGGAGGACCGCGGACTACCTTCGCTCGACGCGGTCGAGGAAATCAGCACCGCCCGCGCGAGGCAACCACTCGACCT
>DUJH01000035.1:20772-21710 GCA_013329905.1 Candidatus Thalassarchaeaceae archaeon
GGAGTTGGTAAGACCACGAGCGTCATCAATATCGCTGCTCAAATTGCTCTGCGTGGTCACCGAGTCCTCGTCATCGACGCCGACTCTCAAGGAAATTGTGCAACCGGACTCGGTGTTGACAAATCCCGAGTACGAACCACCACGCGTGACCTCATGTTGAACCCAGAATGCGCGGTCGACAGCCGCCACGCGACAGCAGTCGACAATGTCCACATTATCGTCGGAGATCGAACCCTCGTCGGTCTAGAACAGGAGATGCTCAGACAACTTGGAAGAGAGCGTCGATTAACCGAAGCATTAGCTCCACTTTTACCTCATTACGATCTCGTCCTCATCGACACGCCCCCATCCCTCGGACTAGTCACAATCAACGCACTGGTAGCCAGTGACGGCATAGTAATCCCAGTCCAGACCGAGTACTTCGCACTCGAAGGTCTCGCCATGCTTGCAGGCACAATCCGCGAGGTCAGAGGGCTACTCAACCCGCGGCTCGGTGTGGACGGAGTGATGCTCACTATGCACGCCCCAACCTTGCTCAATCAACAGGTTGCAGCAGAGGTCAAGGAAGCCTTCCCAGAACTCGTCATCGAACCCTCTGTACGGCGCAATATCAAACTGGCTGAGGCCCCAAGCCACGGCATCCCCATCCACCTCCACGACCCCACGAGCAACGGCGGCCAGGACTACCAGGAAGTGGCAAGCGTACTCGAGGCTCGCTGGGGGCTGCTCTGATTGGCTAAGCGTGGGCTCGGGCGAAGTCTCGCCGATATTGCTGAGGCAAGTGGTGAGGGGCCTGATCTGAGTTCGTTCGTCGAATCCGAAAATGAATTGGAGATAGGAGCGGATTCGCCCAATGCCGCTGTGTTGTGGATGATCTTCGGCAGTATCTGTTTCGGGACGATGAACGCCCTCGTGAAGTACACCAGCGGACTCGATGG
>DUJH01000035.1:22087-22422 GCA_013329905.1 Candidatus Thalassarchaeaceae archaeon
CTATTCGTTGCACTGCTCTCCGGTCGCATAATCGCCGAAAAGGTTTCACCAGCAGTTGCCGCACTTGTTTTCACCGCATTCGGTGGTATCGTTCTCATCGTTTCTCCAAATCTGAGTGGAGTCGAGCCGGATGCACTTCTAGCGCTCGGCTCGGGCTTTTTCGCTGCTCTAGCTTACATCTACGTGCGCGAGCTGCGAAAGACAGATTCTCCCTCTTCAGTCGTCTTCTGGTTCGCAGCATTTTCCGTAGCCGGTTCGATTGTTCAGGCAGCTCCGGCTTTGTTCACTCTTGAAACTAATACAATCGCGGCTTTGGTCGGAATTGGTATCGGAGC
>DUJH01000035.1:22714-24455 GCA_013329905.1 Candidatus Thalassarchaeaceae archaeon
CGCTGGCGCTGTCTGATTGGGCGGGCGGCTTGCTGATTGTTGGCAGCGGAATTGCACTGATCTTCCTCGCGCCGCCAGCCCAGCCTCTTGAGAAATCTAGCCAACACTGAAATCCGGACTCTCATCTGAGCAACCGATGGAGATTACGTTGACCTTCGTTGGTCTCTTCCTTCTCGGTTGTGGTTTGGGTTCTCCTGTAGTGATTTTTGCAAAGAATCGAGGTCCGATTCCATGGCTTCTGATGCCGATGATTGCTTTCTCACTTCCATTGTTCACGATTGGACCCCATCCAACGATACTCGGGCTATACCTTCCCTTTGCTGTCTATCTGCTCTACGTCGGGCAGATGGTAATTCGTAATCCGAGTGCAATCAATGAGTTCTGGCTCGACTTCGGAAACGAAGAGTGAGCGAGAGGTACCCTCTGACTAACCCTCTTGTTTTGGTACTAATTTGCATATCGCCACGGTTTCACCTGTTCTCAATTCCAATTTTCCCGGCTCCACAAATCTGTAATATTTTGTCGTGAATCCTTCACCCCATTTCGGATGAGGTGGATCAAATAAGAGCTGGAGCCTAGTGCTATGAGTGCCGAAGTCACCTCGACAGCAAGTAGCGGGATATCCCTCAACTAGGACATTGATTGGCCCAGAGTCGTCCCTTTGATTGACGACCTGGGTAATCGGCTTCCAAAGATCATTCTCTTGAGTGACTCGTGGAATCATCTCTTCAGTCAGTGGTACTTCATGTGGATTTTGTGTAATTTCAGTCATGTTTTACTCCTCCACTAACAGTAAATCTTACCTCCTTATGAATGATTCTCCAAATTACTACACAAAATCGTCCCTAATTCAAAAAATTGGTTGGATTTTGTGAAATACTCAACCGCATGGGTACCCGATGCGATCGTATCTAATCGCAAGGGTACCCTTTGATTCACTCAAAGAATTCAGAGATATTTTCTAGAGATTTCCGCCCCAGATTCGGAACCTTAGCACCCTCATCCGGATACCCCACCGGCATTACCAACATCGCATGCTCATGCTCTGGTCGATTGAGAATATCTCGAAGGAATCCCATCGGAGAAGGCGTGTGAGTAAGCGTTGTCAATCCCATATTGTGAATCGCAGCGATAAACAGCCCTGCAGCAATTCCACATGATTCCTGAGCATAGTAAGTCGGCCCCCATTCGCCACTGTCTCTTTGCCGCTTGCTCTGCCTGAAAACAACAACAATCCAAGGAGCATCACTCAGATGTTCTTTGACGTGATCTGTCCCCAATGGACGCAGAACCTCAGCCCAAGCTTCTGGCATTCTCTTAGAGTAGGTTTTGCGCTCCTCAGCCTCGGCTGCCTCGCGGATTTGTGCCTTAACTTCTGGATTAGAAATTGCAACGAATGTCCAAGGTTGTAAGTGAGCCCCTGAAGGTGCGGTACTAGCCGTCTTAATGGCTAATTCAATCAATTCACGCGGAACTTCTCTGTTTGAGAAATGACGAGTTGTTCGACGCTCATCCATCTGCTTGTAGAAGTCACGTGCGCGTGAGAGCATCTCATCTGCGGGCAACTCTTCGAACTCGAGTTGGATGAAGCCCGGTTCCTCGTCGCCCTCGCCCATACATCGGCTCAGTCGCGTCTTGCCATCAATGCTGCCATCCCTATGGCCGCAGCCGCAGCAGGGGCTGCGAAGCCTGGTAGTAAGCTCCCAACACCCTCTACTCCTTGACAGTCTGTCGAAGGCCC
>DUJH01000035.1:24722-24880 GCA_013329905.1 Candidatus Thalassarchaeaceae archaeon
ACTTCCAGTTGATGTAGGACGCAGTGTAATCAATATCCACTGTCGCAGTGTAAGTGTCGTTGTCGACAGCTTCCATGTCATTAATTTCGGGAGGGTAGCAGACTCCACTGTTGATACATATCTGGGTAATCCACTGGATCGAAGTCACATTGCTTCCC
>DUJH01000042.1:0-14995 GCA_013329905.1 Candidatus Thalassarchaeaceae archaeon
TACAGAAGTAGAAGAATAGAATTACACTTTCTCTTGTTTTCTCTCTTCTTCAACAGCATCAGCAACCTTGCCAGCCGTACGAAGAAACTTCTTTTTCAAACCATCGAAGTTAAGATATATTATCCCACCAACTGTCGAGAAAACGCCTCCAATTATTGTAAAAATACCTCCAATGTAGAGTCCAACTCTAGGCTCGGTATTCTCAAAGGTTGCAAATCCAGTTTGTACCATGATAATCCCAGTAATGAGTACAAGTATTCCAGATATTATCAATAAGAATGAGATGATTTTTGTCTTCGTTGTTTTTGTCATATTATCCCCTCCCTCTATGAATATGCGTAGAAATGACTCTAAGAATCAGAGTTCACGAGTGAAGGCTTGGATGCCCGTGATGTGCCGCCCGAGAATCAGGTTGTGAATATCGTGTGTGCCTTCGTAGGTCTTGACCGATTCGAGGTTCGCCATGTGTCGCATGATGCAATACTCATCGAGAATTCCATTCGCGCCGTGTATATCGCGAGCCTCGCGAGCGATCTCTAATGCGATGTCGACATTGTTCATCTTCGCCAGAGAGATATGTTCAGGAATCCAAGTTCCAGCATCCTTCTTCTGACCCAAATGGAAGGCGAGTAATTGCGCCTTGGTGATTTCGCGTAGCATCCAAGCGAGTTTGTTCTGAACCAATTGGTAACTAGCGATTGGATGGGTGAATTGGATTCGACTCAGGGAGTAATCTCTAGCTGAATCGAAGCAGGCTTGAGCCGCGCCGACCGCACCCCAAGAGATTCCAAAGCGGGCGTTATTGAGGCACGAAAACGGCCCACGAAGCCCCTTGACTCCTGGTAGGAGTCGATCCTTTGGAATCTTGCAATCTTGGAAGACGAGCTCGCTCGTCACACTCGCCTTCAACGAGTGCTTCCCCTTCATCTCAGGGGCGCTGAATCCCTCGTCGTCCTTCTCGACGATGAATCCTCGAATCTCGCCGTCGAGTTTTGCCCAGACGACCGCAACTTGTGCAATTGTCCCGTTTGTAATCCACATTTTTGCGCCGTTCAAGAGGTAATGGTCGCCCTTGTCCTCGGCCTTGGTGATCATATCACCGGGGTTTGAGCCGTAATCAGGTTCGGTGAGTCCGAAGCAACCGACCCACTCGCCGCTTGCCATTTTCGGTAGGTAGTGCTGCTTCTGCTCCTCGCTTCCGAAGTCCCAAATTGGGTACATCGCCAAACTCCCCTGCACGCTTGCAAAGGACCTCAGGCCACTGTCACCACGTTCCAGTTCGCGGCAGATGACTCCGTAGGCTGTGTATGATAGTCCAGGACAGCCATAGCCTTCGAGTGGCGCTCCGAGAACTCCCATCTCGCCCAGCGTCACTCGCCACTCATCAGGGAATACACCGTCGCGGCAGGCTTGCTCGATCTTTGGGAGAACTTCCTCGTCGACGAAGTCGCGAACCATGTCGCGAATCATGCGCTCGTCTTCGGTCAGTAGCGAATCCACATCGTAGAAGTCAAGGGCTTCGTATGGCATGGGTTTCAGGCTCGTCGCGCAGCCAATCCCACATGAGGTTGCCGATATCTCGGTATCTGGCGGTTAAGAGCCTGTTAGCGCGCCGTAGGCGCGGTTCGACGTCGCGATTGCGACGAATCACCTTGCTGACCGGGTCACTTCCGATTGCGGTGTTGCCTGGCTTTACGCTTGGCGAGGTGGCGTTTCTCATCTTCACTACCAATCTTCTTGGTTGTCCAATCTTGCATTCTCTTAGAAGACGAGGCAACCAGACTCAGAACCACCAAGCCGGTTGCCACAGGGATTGCTACCGCGATCCAAATGTATAGCAATCCTGTTGAGCCCGCATCGGGGCCTGAAAATGGCGTTAGATATCCGCGCCGGCTGACAATCCAGCCCGAATCTTCTCCCGTTGACCAAGTCGCAACGATTCGGTCGCTGGAGAGGTTCAGGTCGTTGATATCATCGTGCTCGAGCCAAGGATATGATGAGTTCAGACTGATGTCGTGTTCGATCAGGCCCGCTGGGGTAGTTGCGATGAGAGTCCGGTCTCCGTGTTGTGCTTCGATTCCGACGAAGTAAGATTCAACGTCGGGCAGCCGGCTGACGCTTGGAATGGATCGGCTGAGGTCCGAAGGATTCAGTTCGATGAGTGCTATCACTTGATTGTCGGCGATTGCGACACAGTATGCAGAGTCGCCGGTCGGACAATCGATTCCCGTCCAAGGATAGCCCGTACCTCCAACCCAAGTGAAAGTATGGTCGCGCTCGATGATTCCAATTCCTTCAATCGCTGCCGCAACCACGCACATCATGATGGTCTCATGACAATCCATCGCCATAATTGGACTCGAACCTCCGCCGGCTAGAGAGTGGATTTCCGCCCCGCCGTCAGCGTCGGCCCTAAGCCTCAAGAGTTGACCCTCGGCGGTGCCAACATAGGCCCACGAACCACCTGTATTCCACGCTACTGAGGTCATGTCTGCGTACTCTAGGTGAACTGCCGCTGCCGCGCGTTCAAGCGATTGGTCCTGCTTAGCGTAGCGAAGCACCAGACCATCCGTACCGACGAGGAGGGCGGTCTGATCTCCTGGATGGAAATCAGCGTAGAGGAGTTCCTCGCTGCCCGGCCAGACCAGATCTATCTGCTGCGTCGGGTCTTGCGCATCGAGGGCTCTAACATATCCATCCGCTCCGAAAACCAGAGCGGTCTCACCATCTCCATCGATGACAGCTCCGTTGAGACCGAGGTCCTCGTCTGACAGAGAGATGCTCGCACCCAGTTCGACCGCTGACGCTGCGAATATGCTGGGTGCAGCCAGTAAGACGACGAGGAGCACAGCGATGAGACTCCTCGAACTTGCGCGCATGAGGGGCGCACTGTGGGACTCGGTTTAGGCGTGTGGGATAGCGAACGACCCAGCGGTCGCCCGCGGCAGGATTCAAGACGGGTTCCACCTCGCGATGCCTTATGGAGAGATTCGAGGTCAAGCGCGGGCTTGTCAAGCAGATAACGGCAGATGGAGGGCTATCCGCGTTAGCGGGGAGACATTTCGAGGATGTTGAAGCCGATGGAGACAATGCATTCAATGCCTCTCACGACATCATGACTTCGATAAATGGTCATTTTTCTGAGAAGGGCGCTCTCATCATCGATGTGACGAATGTTCCGCCTAATTTCGACGATCCTGACGCAATGGTTCGAGCGCGCGACACACGCAAGCGTTGGACCACTTTCCTCGACGAAGCGACTGGATACAATTCCAAGAAGCGAGGCGATAAGGCGAAGGAATGGGCAAAAAAGGCCTCTAAGGCCAAGTCAGCGATTTCTGCTGCGCGTCATTTCATGAATATGACAGATAATCTGGGCGATGATGTCATCGCTCAGGTTGAGTCTCTAATCGCTGAGATCGAGGCCGCGCTGGCAGACGAAGACAATACTCGCGCCGCCGGTCGCGGTGAGAAACTCAACAAACTGCTGAATGCCTGAGTGATCCGAATGAGCCCCGCCGACGTGCCCGATGGCCTCGATGCAGAGGTCCGCACGGCCGTCGAGAGGATGTTCGCAAATGTCACGGAAATCGTCGGCGTCGAGCACGTGGCAGGAATCCTCGCGGGAGGGGAAAGCCACGGCGGCGACGATGTAATTCGAGCTTACATCGGTCTCGAGCCGAGCGGCAAGGCGCATCTTGGATGGGTTATCCTTGCCGAAACAATCCGCAATATGCTCTCAGAGGGAGTGAATGTCCTGATATTGCTTGCAGATTGGCACGCTTGGGTCAATGACAAGTTCGGCCGGGACATGGAAAAGATCGGTATCGCCGGCGAATATATGTCCGAAGTCTTCCGAGTTCTCCTCGATTTCCCAGAAGAGGGCGATGGGCGCGGACAACTTCGTTTCATCAGCGCTAGTGAAGTGATGGATTCTGGCCTTTACTGGGAACGAGTCTTGCGTTGCTCTAAGGGAATGAGCCTGAATCGCGCACGTCGCACATTCAGCATTATGGGGCGTAGCGAGGATTCCTCAGACGACGATCTCGCCGCCTTCTTCTATCCGCCAATGCAGGCGGCGGACATTTTCGAATTGGATGTCGATATCGCCTTTGGCGGTATGGACCAACGCAAGGCGCACATGTACATGCGTGAGGTAGCCGACCGCAATGGCTGGACGAAGGCGACCTGCATTCACACACCGATGCTTTCGGGGCTGAAGGGGAAGGGTGGAGGTCGGATGGATTCATTCGATCACAAGATGTCGAAGTCCGATCCAAACAATGCGATTTTCGTCCACGACACTCCCAAGAAAATCGAGAAAAAGTTCCGCAAGGCCTTCTTAGAGGTTGGAAACTCTGATTCCCCCGTCTACGAAATCGCCGAACATATTGTTCTGCCTTACAAGGGGGAATTGAGGGTCGAGCCGAAGCCGGAGTTCGGAGAACCGAGTACTTGGACTGATCTTGGCTCGTTTATCGCCGCTGTTGGCAGCGGCGACGTCCACCCATTTGATGCAAAGATGGCCGTCGCAAGAGGTCTCGCAGAGGTCCTTTCTCCAGTTGTTGAGCATTTTGAGCAGAACAGTGCACTTCTTGATGCAGTCAATCGGTTGACTGGCTCGCAGTAATGCGATTACAGTTCGGTATCTAGTGCTGAAAAGCAGCCACAGGTATCATAACCCTCCCCTCACGGCGGCGGAACACAGGAGACTGTACCATGGCAGGCGTCGGAATCGATGATATCGCGATTCACTTTCCGAAGCTCTACTTCGACATGAAGGATTTCGCAGAATTCCGCGGAGCGGATTTCGGCAAATTGAACAAGGGGCTCGGGCTAGCTGCAATGGCAATCCCTGATGCTCACGAAGATACAGCTACGATGGGCGCGAACGCATGTGCGCGCCTCATCAACCGTAACAATCTCGACCCAAACAAGATTGGTCGCATCTACTTGGGCACTGAATCTGCTCTCGATGGCGCAAAGCCAACAGCTACCTACATCATGGATATGCTCGAGCAGCTCTACGGCGATACCCACGGCAAGGATTGCTTCCGCCATTGCGACGTCGTCGACCTGACCTTTGCCTGCATCGGTGCCGTCGATGCGATGCACAACACCCTCGATTGGGTCGCCCGTGGGGGAGAGGAACAAGACCGGATTGGAATCGTTGTCTTCGCTGACAATGCGAAGTATGACCTTGGTTCATCCGGCGAATACACTCAGGGAGCGGGCGGAGGCGCGGTACTAATCCGTCACAACCCGCGCCTCATTGAGATTCCAGATAATTGGGGCGTCTCGACAATGCCTGTTCACGACTTCTTCAAGCCTCGCCGTGAGGTTGAGTTGAAGACTGTCGTCGAGAATGTCCTCGACCTCGCCGAAGAAGCAGGTGAGCCGAAGAAGGAAGGACTTGTCGAGCGAATTCTTGCGATTCTCCCAAAGTCGTCAAAGAAGGACAATATCATGTTCGAATCTCACACATTGAAGATTCACAAGGATACGCCGATCTTCGATGGACAATTCTCTAATCGCTGCTACTCGGAATCGGTGAAGACCGCCTTCATCAATTTCCGTCAGACGGCAATCAGCTCGGGTCGCTATGACCCAGAAAATGATGAGATTCTCACCGAACAGTGGGACCGCATCATCGTCCACTTGCCATACGCCTTCCAAGGCAAGCGCATGTTCCCCGATGTTTTCCGCCACGACAGGCGCCATCTACCAATGTGGGAGGAGATTGTCACCGAGATTGGCCTTGAGCCCTTCCCGGAGGACTACGAAGACACACCTGAGGGGCTTGAAGAATTCGAGAGGGCTAACGACAAGTATCGCCGGCTAATATCGAAGACGGAGGCTTTCCGAGAGTTTTCCGAGCGCCGAATCGAGAAAACTCAGCGCGCTTCGAGCCTGATTGGAAACCAGTACACAGGCTCGATATTCCTCGCTCTGATGTCTACGATGGAGAGCGACTATCTCGACGAGGTCGAGATGGAAGGCAAGCGCGTCGGACTTTGCGGCTATGGCTCTGGTGCTAAGGCCAAGGTGTTCGAGGGCATCGTTCAGCCAGGCTGGAAGGAAGTTTCGAGCCGCTTCTCACTCTTCGAGCGTCTTTCCTCTCGCACGCCGCTGGACAAGGATGTCTACGAGCGGCTTCACCGTGGCTCGCAGAAGGAATCGGTTGTCGAGCCGTCTGATGAGTTCGCGTTGATCGCTGTTGGCGGCGAAGGTGCCCTTGAAGGGCAGCGAAAGTACGCATATTTCGCGCCTTAGATCTGAGAACTCGACCTCACAGTGCCAAAGGCGCGGGAGAAGTTCAGGGTGATATTGCCCTATTGATTACGATCCTCTGAACTTCTTGAGTTCCTTCGTAGATTTGAGTAATCTTAGCATCGCGGAAGAAGCGCTCGACTGGGAAATCTGTCGTGTAACCGTAACCACCGAGAATCTGCACCGCGCGCTCGGAAACCCACATTGCCGTATCTCCTGCGAATAACTTGGCCATACTGGCCTCCTTCGTGTGCCGTGCAGCGCCCTCTTCGTAGTGTCGCTGCTTGGCCCAGGCGGCCTTGTACACCAAGAGTCTGGCCGCCTCGGTCTGCGTTGCCATATCTGCTAGATAATTCCCAATACTTTGGTGATGAGCAATCGGTTTTCCGAAAGAGACACGCTCGTGTGCGTAATTCAGTGCTGATTCGTAAGCGCCCTGTGCGATACCAAGAGCCTGAGCTGCAATCCCGATTCGCGAGTTGTCCAGCGCGTTCATTGCGATAGGGAATCCCTTTCCAGACTCCTTCAACACATTCTCAGCCGGCACTTTGCAATCATCAAGAAGCAGCACACAGGTATCAGACGAGCGAATTCCGAGCTTGTCTTCCTTCTTTCCAACACTGAATCCTTCCATGCTGGAATCGACGATGAAAGCGGTTGTCCCACCGTGCTTCTTGACGCCATAATCTGGGTGATCAACATCCTTCGCAAACAGCACGTAGATATCCGCAGTCGTGCCGTTGGTCACCCACATCTTTTCTCCGTTGAGAATCCAGTGCGAACCATCCTCGCTCAACTTAGCGCGGCAGCCAAGAGCTGCCGCGTCGGTGCCGGCGCCGGCCTCAGACAATGAGTAGGCGCCGATCTCGCCCGCTGCCAAGCGGGTCAAGTAGCGCTGCTTCTGGTCATCACTCCCGTGCAGTGCGATAGTTTTGGAGCAGAGTCCGACGTGTACGCAGAACATGACGGAGAACGAGGGGTCAACGCGTGCCAATTCTTCGACGATTATCGCTTCAGAGATGTCATCAACCGGATTTCCGCCGAATTCTTCAGGAATCGTAACGCCTTGCAGTCCATACTCACAAAACGCCTTCCACTCATCTATCGGAGGCTTCTGAGCACGGTCACGTTCGAGGCACGTCGGAGCCAAAACTTCCTCGGCGAAGTCCCTCACCATCTCACGGATCATCCCTTGTTCCTCGGTTTCCTCGAAGTTCATCTCGATTCCTCGTTCCACCGAGTGCGGCCCCGTTGTTAATACATCGCAGTCAGACTCTAATTTCTCCACTTCTGAACGAATAATTCAAATCAGAGGTCAAAAGCGGGGCCATCGGAGAGAACCATGTCAGAGTCCGATTACTTCGAGTTTGGAGTCGCCCACGACCGCCGTTACACGCTGGAACACCTTTGGCTTCAGCTTCTGGATGAGAAGGAAGGAACGGTGAAGGTAGGCATGTCTGAATTCATCCGTGCCGACTCCGGCGACATCGTTCGCGTCATTTTGCCTCACCCTCAGGATGCCAGCGAATTCCTCCTTGACGACGAGGGCGCACCCACCGACGGGGACGACGGCGAGACCCCTCCAGCACCCCCTTCCGGCGGTGACGAAATCGGATCCGGCGATTTACTGGTCACCATCCGCACCGTCTCCGATAGGATTCTGATCAATACACCGTTCCCTTGTAAGGTGCTGGAACTCAATGGAGAGGTCGAGGATAATGCCGACCTCGCTAATGATGACGCATACGCTGATGGATGGTTCCTCATCGTCAAGCCTCACGAATTCGATGAGGATCAATTCCTCGATGCCGGCGAGTACATCGAGTACCTGAACGAGTTATGATGTCGAATCAGGGCCAGGCGAGAGCCGGCCATGATTCGGGCTCACCTTCCTGCCAATCAATCGATTCAAGCAGGGATAGCACATCCTCTGCAGTCACCAAGTCATCCTCGATTTGACGCCGGTGAAGCCAACCCTTGAGGCGACCGAGTCTGGGCCCCGCTTCTAGTTCGGTTGCCTGCATCAGGGCCTCGCCGTCGACGATCGGACGATTCCCCGCTCGTGGCGGTGGAATAGAGGCAGCAGCCTCGGAATAAGCCTCTCCGGCGGGTCCGAAATAGGCTGCAGCCTCGGCCTTCATCTGATCTGAGAGCGCCGCATTATAGCGGCGCAGCACTGTGTTTTCAGTAACGAGTTCGTCGTTCTGCAGACCATGTAAGAATGCGATTGTCCGAGCCTCGTCATTCGACAGGCGGAAGAGGCTCTTCAGGTGAGCAGCGAGGTCTGTGCCCGAGCGTGTATCCTCTCTGCATAGAATCGCCAAGTCGACGGCTGGAACTCCCGAGAAGGGTCCATCCAGTCGAAGCGAAGTATCGCCCAAAACAGCCGAGAGCAACTCGGCATCGGCCATACGAGCCAGAACCTCGGCGCGCATCCGCCCTTGCATGACGCGCGCCAACTCAGCCCACTTTCGCTCGGATGAGACCTTCTCAAGCATCGAGAGGCTCTCACGAATCGCAGCCTCAAGGTTACCATCTAGTCTCCTTTCTCCAGCCTCACCAGCATCGAGGAAGCGGAAGGCTCGCATAATCCGCAAGCCATCTTCTCTAATCCGCTCATTAGCATCGCCAACCGCTCTGACAATCGAAGCATCGAGATCATCCCGCCCGCCGAACGGGTCGATTACCTCGCCAGTCCTCGGATCCATCGCCATCGCATTGATTGTGAAATCTCGGCGCGACAAATCTTCGATAATATCGTCACCGAACTCGACCTTGTCGGGTCGGCGACCATCACCATAGGTGCCATCGCTGCGCAGGGTCGTCACCTCCCATGAGGGCTCAACCTGCGCATCAGAATCAGCCTGCCAAACCCCATCATCAGGAAGCACTAGGACGGTGCCGAAAGCAGCACCAACAGGCACCGTCCGAGAAAATAACTCCGCAATTTGTGCTGGCCGAAGCGTAGTAGCAATATCCATTTCGTCCGGATTGAGGCCAGATAGCGAATCTCGAACCCAGCCGCCGACCACCCATGCATCACCCTCCGAACACAAGCGATCGAGCACCCACCGGTCGGCGGCACCCAGTCGGCTCAGCAGGTCGGTCATGAGCCGTCTTCACGCCGTCTAGCCATCAATCCGTCGGGGTACAACACTGATTTGACGACCAACCAAGACGCTTTGAGCAAGCATCAGGCATATTCGTGAAGTCCTTTTGCGATGGGCATGGAGGTAGAGTTGGTGCCGTTGGAAGTGCTTCGCCCGCACGAGCAAGTCATCGAACGCAAGGTCGACCAATTAGAGCGTATGACACATCGCTGGAATGCTTACACCAAACCACTCCTCCTCGACAGGACAACTGGAACTATCCTCGACGGACACCACCGCTACCATGTCGCGCAGCGCATCGCTTTGCAATGTATTCCGTGTGTTTTGATCAACTATCTTGAGGATGAATCAATCGAGCTTGACCTTTGGCCGAATTCGGGGCGCGACTCTATCTCTAAGCAGGATGTTGTCGATGCCGCTTTGTCAGGGGAATTGATGTCCCCTAAGACGAGTCGGCATCGCCTCTCTGACCACTTGCCGCCGATTGCCATACCGTTGTCTCGATTGAGGCAACCGGCGTTCGAAAACTGAACATTTTCTGTTCAAGCAGATAGTTCGCTTAGTAGGTTATTCGCCGAGGAAGCGATTAGCACATCTTCGGATTCTGTGAGCGAGTTTACGATCTCAAGGGTCGAATCAGGGACGGGGCGCCCAATCATGTCCTCGATGAGCCGCGAGCGGAGTTCGGAGCTTCTTGACTCATCGGAGAGTAGGGAATCGCGCAGGGTGGCTGCTTCTGTGTTCCGCTCGCCCCTGAGAATTCTCTCGAGCAATGCTTCCGAGGCCTCGGTTTGGAGTTGGGCTGGTAATCCATCGACGGATGCCCAATCCGCTTGACGCAGGGTCTTAGCGAAGCGGCTGACGAATGCTGTATCGGAATCGCTAATCCAATCGTTCAGCGATTCCGGAGATTCGGCGATGAGCAAGGCGGCGATTCGCGCTTTTGTCTCGCCGGTTGAGGTTCCGCCGAGTTCGGCGAGGCGGGCACTCAGATTTTCAGAAAGGGGTGTAGCACTCTTCTCGATGATTGTGAGAGTTGCGTTACGAACGGTTTCGGAATCATCGTTCAGAAGTCTGAGAAGTAAATTTTCATCGACTTCCTCTCGTAGCGATAATCGAATGACTGCGGACTTACGAACCGCTCTGTCAGCCGACTCAACCCCAGTAGTCACCGCCTCCTCGTCCAGCTCCATTCGTGACTGCCAAGCCGCCAATCGAATGCTCGGATCATCATCTGAGCAAAGTCCTGTGAGGACAGCCAATCCCGCCTTATTGGCACGATTGGCGATACGAGCGGCTAGCAAGCGCCGCGAGTCCTGGGGTGAAGCGGCTAGCCTCTCAATGAGAGCGAGGTCCTTACTCGCTGCCCAACGATCGATTGCTTCCATCGCTTTCTCTCGGAACCATGGGTCTGGATCCTCTAGCAACTTGATGAATCCGCCGAGGGCCTCAGCATCATCCAACTCAAACAAATGCCGAACCGCTCGACGGCGCTGGCGCACATCGGAGTGATTCAACTTAGCCAGCGCAGGTCTGACACTCATCGCCCTCGGCACCAACAAAGTTGAGATGAACGCTCCGCCTGTGCAAACCCTGTAAATCGATTCGATTTCCAACCCGTTGGCTCAAGGAATGAGGTCTTCGTGTCCGCCAACCATCGGCGGCTCATCATCGTCCCAATCGCCGGGTGAATCGATGTCGATGGAGAGTAATTGCCCGAATAGCGGCCACATCGGCTGTAGCCATTCCATCTCTGCCATCAACAATTCAAACACTGGATGCTCGACGAGGTCATCCTCCGTCGCATCCTCGTCGAGAGGCGGGATGTCTGCAGGCATCCCGCGCAGAGATTCCACCAATTCCTCAATCCTCGAAACTGTTTCATCGTCGATCTCCACGAGTTCGACGATGATGTTGATCGCGTCTTCGATATGGTCAGCGAGTGAATGTGGATTGAGCGGTCCGCGCTCGTCCTCAGAGAGATCCATCGGCCCGAACACCACATTTCCCAATTCGGTGTCCAACCAGTCATCCCCTTGCCGCTCGCGCTTGAGAAGGGTCTGCTGGATTGGCCCACCGAACGGCCCAAGTACGAACCCACCTTCTTCGACCATCCCGGCAACTGTTAGTGGAATCTCTTTCACAGCTCCAGTAATCAGCACGCGGTCGACTCGCTTCGCGAGTTCGTCCGCATCATCGAGCGCCTCCACTGGCAGCGCTCGAATCAAACCCTTTGAGTCATGAAATTCGAGACGCTCGGACGTGTGCTCAAGCACCGCCGAATGCGGCTCGACAACAGTAACCATCCCGCTCTCGCCCACCAAATAATCGATGAGAGCGGCAAGATAACCTCCCTTCGACCCGATAAGAAGGACGTGTTGTCCAAGTTGCAGTTCTAGGTGATGAAGCAGTGTAGCAACCATGTGAGGGGCGGAAATCATCTTTGTAGCATCAAATTCTGTAATCAAAAAAGGCACAGGTCGATCATGCCAAAACCCATCTAAGTCAAAATCGGTAAACGACCCAACATACACTTGCTGCATCGCTTCTTCGACCTCAGGGTCTATTGGAACACCGCTCTTTCGCAGCCGCTCCAACAGGTCTTGCAAGGGGTTCAACGACTCACCACGAGCAGACTATTCCACCGCCAATCATTTGAACACGTCGCGCCCGCGTTCTCTCTCAGGGCCCGTGGTCTAGGGGTTATGACGTCGCTCTTACACAGCGAAGATCACCGGTTCAATTCCGGTCGGGCCCACCAAATAGGACACAATTGATGTTAATCTTCGATTTTGTGGAACCGATTCATTTTCAGTCCAAATTTTGATTACGTTCAGTTCTAGAATCGGGCGTAAAACTCGGTTTAGGGCCTGTGAAAGAATCAAGAAGGACGAGGCGAGCGAGCAAATGTGGTCGAAGAGACTGCCGCGCTCGCCTCGCGGCTGAGCCGGAGACTCCGGAAGCGGGGCTGGAGCGTTGCTACCGCTGAGTCTTGTACCGGCGGACTGCTCGCTTCCACCTTCACTGATATCTCCGGCGCAACCAATTGGTTTGACCAAGGTTGGGTCGTCTACAATAACGAAGCAAAAATGCGCGAATTGGGCGTCGAAAAGAACGCTTTCGACAAGGACGAGGCGGGAGCTGTCTCGCACCAGGTTGCTCTACAGATGGCGCGTGGTGCTCGCCATCGCTCCGATGCCGAGGTTTCTGTCGCTATCACTGGCATAGCCGGTCCGAGTGGTGCAACCGCGAAAAAGGAGGTTGGATTAGTTCACGTTGCTGTTACCGCGGGCGATCAATTCCTCGTTCGCCGCCGTGATTTTGGTGAGAACGATCGATTGGACAACAAGAAATCATTCGTATCCTTCGCCCTACGCCTGACTCTAGAACTCCTCGACAGGGTCGATGCCGACGATGCGCGTCTAGCTGAGTTGGAAAACCGAGAGGAGAATGGCCAGCAGGTCGACACATCGAGCATGGACCCGAAATCCGAACAATGGGTTGGAAACCTGTCTTGGGCTGATGATGAGACCAAAACAGTCGCTGCGGAGATTAAGAGAGTCGACCTCGCTTCATTGACAGATTGGGATGAGTAATCCTTTCTCGACTCGGCTCTATGAGCCGGAACGGGCGATATCATCATGAGCGGTCCGATATGACCTGCAGTGGATGACCAGTGAGACTTGGGCAGAAAGGAGCCGTTCTCTCGCTGCCGCAGGGCTCATCGTCATGGGTCAAGAGGCGAAGAACAAGATTGAGGCCCTGCCCAGCCTCTCTCCACTATTCGAGGCTGCGGCCGCCAGCGAGACACGACTTCTGACCGGTCAAGTTATCGACGAATTGCTGGCATTCGTCCCGACCGAGGCAACTATCGAAGCCAGCGCGCCAACTCCACTTGCTCCTCCGATTACCCAAACTCTGCAAGCCACGTTGGCGCGCCCTGAGACCGGCGAGGTCATCGGTCGAACAATCGCTCCGGTTTCCTCGAGCGAGCCGGCTCCTCCACCTCGTCCGCACGGCCTCGAACACTATCGTTTGGAAGACTTCCCGATGCAAGCCCGCGATGTCGATGCAGAGATTGAGATTCACTTCGATATCACCGGCGCATCGAAGACGGAGGGCAAGATGACCGACATACAGTCATTCTTCTCCGACCGCTTGAAACAAATCCGTAATTTAATGATTACAGGCGGTGCTCTGCCACGCCGGCCAGTCAGCGTTGCTGAGGCGTGGAGAAACAGACAACGACATACATCGAAAGATTACGAAATCACTCTCGTCGGACTCGCTTCCGAACCGCGATGGGCTCGTTCCGGTAATCTCAGCTTCGTCCTTGAGGACGAGACTCAGAACATTCAGTGCTCTCTCAGACCGCCCACCGGAACAGCCCCCTTGCATCCTGCGGTGGACGGTCTGATGAACGACGATGTAATCGGAATCAGCGGGCATTTCCTACTCGGAGAGAGAAGCCCGCGCTTCATGGCATCAAACATCCACCTCCCTCCGATGAGGCAGCATTCGAAGGCGACCGCTAGCGCGGATCGAGCCGTTTCAGCGGCATTCCTTTCAGACGTTCATGTGGGTTCGAAGACCTTTCTGGGACCGCAGTGGGAGAAGATGATTCAGTGGTTCAATACCGACCCTCTAGCGAAGACTGTGAAGTATTTCGTGCTGAGTGGAGATGGGGTCGATGGAGTTGGGATCTATCCTGGTCAAGAGCGTCATCTTGCGATTACCGACCTTTTTGCGCAATATGGCGAACTCGCGCGCCTCCTCGAATACCTCCCCGATTGGGTAGATGTGATCATACTTCCCGGAAACCACGATGCAGTTCGGCCCGCGGAGCCACAACCTGCGTTGGATCCTGAGGTTCAGCAGGATTACTCGGACACCGTTTTTGTTGGAAATCCGTGTGAATTCAGTTTGCACGGTGTCCGCATCCTCTCATATCACGGCAAGAGTATCGACGACTTCGTTGCAGGACTTCGCTCAGTGACTTACTCACAACCCGAGATGGCCATGCGAGCAATGCTCGAGAGGCGTCACCTCGCTCCTTCTTGGGGCGGCAAGACTCCTCTCTCGCCTGAGCCTGAGGATCGGATGGTGATTCGCGAAGTGCCCGACATTTTCGTCACGGGGCACGTTCATGGGCACTTTGTCGGTAATCACAAAGGTACAACGATGGTTCACTCATCGACTTGGCAAGATCAGACTGATTACCAGCGCATGCTAGGATTCCAGCCGAAGCCTTGCATTTTGACTGTGATTAATTTGCATACGCATGAATCGGCTTCGATTCCATTCGCGTGATTGTCGTTCAGCAATCTAATCTGAATCAGTTGGATGGAAAAGGCTCTCCGAAGATTGGCTGCCATATGTCTCGTAGGTCCTTACCTTCGACAATGGGTACTTCGGCTTCGACAAATGCCTCGGCTCCACGATCTGAAGCTGGATTGAAGCCGACGAAGCGTGATCCGGGAATCATCATTGAGAGGTCTGGACCGGAATCTCCCACCGAAACGATGTGAGCAGGGTCGATTCCGTTGATTTGAGCAAGTTTCTCGACCATTGAGCCCTTATCGTGCGAGTCAACGACGGTTGGCTTAGCACCGACG
>DUJH01000042.1:15000-15318 GCA_013329905.1 Candidatus Thalassarchaeaceae archaeon
AGCTGGATTGAAGCCGACGAAGCGCGAGCCGGGAATCATCATTGAGAGGTCCGGTCCGGAATCACCCACCGAGACGATGTGAGCAGGATCGATTCCATTGATTTGAGCAAGTTTCTCGACCNNGCAAATGGATTCGAATGGGACGACAAGGGTTGGCTCGTCGGTGCTAAGCCAACCGTCGTCCCATTCGAATCCATTTGCTGCCCAATCATCGACCTTAAGCATCTGAGCGATTGAGCCGATGAGCAGGTCAACTCCGGATGAAACGATGGCAACAAGGATGCCACGCGCTTGCAGTTCTCCGACGACTTCGCGAGC
>DUJH01000042.1:15605-15743 GCA_013329905.1 Candidatus Thalassarchaeaceae archaeon
CGAAGGAACTTAGCGAGCATTTCAGAATTCTCGGTACCGAAATATTCGTGGATATTTTGCCATGATGAAGCATTGTTGGCGAGGACTCCATCACAGTCGAAGGCAACGGCTCTGACCTCATGCATGTTTTCTATTGCA
>DUJH01000050.1:0-907 GCA_013329905.1 Candidatus Thalassarchaeaceae archaeon
AATCTTCTGGTACCGACAGCACCCGCCTGATTCGCTCCATGGCGCTGTCGATAACTGCTTGGAAAGTCGCGCTTCGGTGGCTGATTTCGCACAGTCCGAAGCCGCTGTTGTTGAGGTTAGGCATGGCTGCTTGAACCTCTTCGACGACTGACAGAGGTAGGACTGCTGGTCCGGCGCCGAAGTTGTGGATGCGTGATTCACTCACGCCCTTTGGGCGTGGGCGAGAGTCTTTCAGCACTTCTGCGGAACATGGGTTGGATTGAAGCCGGATGCTTCTGCCGTCGGGTCGTGCTTCGTATCGGCTTGGTCATGTTGCAAGGCGCGCGCCATGTGCATATGGCAGCCCTGCACGACGCCGCGAAATCAGTCGATATCGAAATCGAGATCCACGAGCTGCGTAAGGCGAGCGACCTCGAAACAGCCGTTCCACACGCGCTCGTGTTTCCTGGAGGCGAATCCACCACGATGCGCCTAACTGGTAACGACTCCGCATCGGGGCTGCTCCCTGCGGTCTTCGAATGGATTCGCGCTGACCCAACCCTCCCAGTCCTCGGAACTTGCGCGGGTGCAATCTTACTCTGTGATCCTCTTGACGGCGGCACTCCAATCATCGCCGCCGAAATCGACCGAAACGCCTTCGGAAGCCAGGGCGATTCCTTCCAAAGTGCTCTCGAATCCGCCCTGCTCAAGCGCAAATTCCCTGGCGTCTTCATCCGCGCGCCTCGATTCACCAGCCTTGCCCCTCCGGCCGAGCCAGTAGCTATGCTTGGAGAGGAGATTGTGGGTGTGCGTGAGGGGAACCGTTTGGCTTTGACTTTCCATCCAGAATTATCCGAAGATGTGGGCTTCCACGAATGGCTCCTCAAAACTGCAAAAGAGGTGATTGCGTGACATTTTCTGTACGTTT
>DUJH01000050.1:1266-11650 GCA_013329905.1 Candidatus Thalassarchaeaceae archaeon
GAAATTGGCGATTGGGATGCTGTAATCGAAGAGGCGCGCGCCATGAATGCGACTGGTGCTGGCATTACAGGAGGCGATCCTGTGATGGCGCGAGATAGGGTTCTGGAGGCTTGCCGGGTTCTGAAAGCGGAGTTCGGTTCAGGTTTCCACTTGCACATGTATACGAGTATTCCATTCAAGGTCGAATGGGCTGCAGAATTCGCTGAAGCCGGTTTGGACGAAATTCGCTTCCATTTCTTGGATTTGAAGTCTGAGAAATATGCCGATACAATGGCTGCTTGTGTCGAATCTGGGATGCTTACCGGCGTTGAAATCCCGTGTGAGCCTGACAAGTCTCACGAGTTGATGACGCTGCTCGAGACACTGCGCGGCATGTCTGTGCAATTCCTCAATCTCAACGAGTTGGAGATTACCGTTGGTAACCATGACAATATGGAGGTTCGCGGATTCAATTTGTCCGATGAGATTACTGCTGGCGCCGCTGGTTCTGCTGAATTGGCTGTGCGCATGCGCGACCGCGTCATGGCTGCACAAATTGGTGCGCCTGACCCTGAGGATGGCGTAGTTCGCGAGCCTTATCCGTATCATCTGAAGTTCTGTACTGCGACCTACAAGGATAGTGGACAATTGCGCCGCAGATTTTTGCGGCGCGGTGAGCACACGATAGCGCCGCATGAGATTTTGACCGAGGATGGGACTCTTGTTTTCGGCGCAATCGATTGTGAGCCTGACGACGCGCCGGATTGGATTGAAGAGATTAACCAAGAGACGGGATTGCCTCGCCGATTCATGCTGTATGATGAGGATAATCGGCGCATCGAATTACCGCTTTCGATGGCTGAAGAACTGATTGACGCCATCGATGTACCGATTGCTCTGGTCGAAGTTCATCCGACTTACGAGCGACTGGAAATGACTGTCGTTTATCTCGGAGAAGATGGTGAAGATCAGTAGTCGAGCGAAACTGAAGACCTCCCCTCTCGACTCCTTCAAGTACTCTCATTGAATATCGCAGGGTATGCCCGTGCAAACTTTCGATGCCAAGGGCAGCGAGGTCGACACTTATCGTCGGCTTTCCGCCTCACAGTTGGGCGTTTGGCGTTCTTGCCCGAGGCAGTGGTATTACAGTTACGAAGAGCGATTGAAGGGGCCAATGCCGCCGCATATCATTCGTGGAAATGCGGGTGAGGAATGCGTTTGCCGAGTACTTCGGGACTCACCAGTGCTCATTGCCCCAGACTCCACCGACGTGCTTACCTCACCACTCAACTCCGACGGAGCTCCTGATTGGGAAGATACAGGGAATTGGATGGGGTCGAGACTGCCAGCTAGGCCTGAAGCTGATTGGCCAGCCTCGCGCGACGCGCTGATGGAATGGGCTACTGCGCGCGTCGAGGTCCATTTCGATCGATGTTGGGATGCTGCCGTCGCGGACTGGGAAGCGACTCGGAACCGCGTTGGTTCGCTCGACGATATCGATGTAGAAGAGTGTCGAGCGATGGTCATCGAGGGCATCAGGATGCACCTCGATGAGGTTGAACGATGTGTCGAGGCGAATGGTGGGCCGAGCCTCGCCGCTTGGCGGGCTGGTGAGGCTCGCGAAGAGATACCCGCTCCAGATGGCTTCCCTCTGATTTGGACGACTCCTCATCCAGCCGCTCGTACGGAAGGTGATGTGACTTGGCTAGAGGCTTGGGAAATCGCTCGGCCGTGGTTTGTTGATCCAGATGCCAAGTCATTCACTCAGACGAGTTGTATCCCAGAAGGGTGGTTCCAAGGCGAGTACGATTTGGTCTATCGCTGGGATGGCTCAATCAATATCATTGACATCAAAGCCAGTGTCGGCAAGGGTGACCGATCATACAGTTATATCGCGCAACTGCGCCTCTATGCCTGGCTCTGGTGGGAATCTCACGGACGCTCTGAACAAGCGACCTCTCTGGCTATTTGGTACCTTGGGACTGGCACAGTCAAGCCGATCGTATTGCCAACTGTCGCCGAGATGGAAGCCTATGAGAGCGAGCTCGGCGATCTCTATCGATTGCTGCGGGCGGGCAATCCTACAATCGACCAATGCCCGCCTGACCCATCCCCTTACCGTCACTTCGATGCGGGCGGAATTCCATCAGATCCGCCAATTGATCCCGACCCACAAGCGCGCTGCAAGCGCTGTGACTTCCGTGGTTTCTGTCCGAAGGGTGGCCACGACCTCGAACTCACCGCAGAGCGCCGCATCGAGCGCTTAGGCCATGCTTGGCCGATTACCCCATTCGTAGAGATTGAACCCCGTGTCAATGCCATCGGCGAAGTCATCGGCCTCACCGGTCCGGAACTCCTTGAAGATGGTACCATCAAGATCTACTTCAGACTGCAAGACGGCTACGACCGAGCCAAGGTCAAACCAGCATACAGCGGCGGTCCAACAAAGATTACCCGCGCCATCGCAGAGGGTACCCGAGTAAAGGTCGCAAAAGCACTCGCTGGTATCTGGCGCGGTGAATTAGAACTGAGTTTAGATTCTGAATCAGAGGTGACGATAGCGAGCGAAGATGAATCTGCAGAAATCGTCGATATCGAGACGCGGGTGAATATAATCGGCAGGATTTGGTCTATCGACTCCTTCCCTGACGGAGCCGGTAACACGCGCTGGGCCGTGACGCTGGTCGACGCCACTGGCTCTGCGCAAATCGTCGCCTTCAGGCAATTCATCCCGCTCAGTGCCGCAGCGGTCAGTCGTGGAGACACAATCGCAGTCCTCAACGGCGAGAAGGGAGAGTGGGGTGGTCGTCCACAAGTAAAGTGCGGCCCAGGAACCAAGGTCGTCATTATTGCAGATGCAGAGGATGTACCTGGATTCTAATTATCTCTAGCATTCATCATTGAGAGATGATGATGGCGCCGAGAGAGGGATTTGAACCCCCGAGTCCAAGGGACAGTGGATTTCGAATCCACCGCAATACCGGGCTATGCGATCTCGGCAGTAAGCCGGCCACCTGCGATTCGGTGATAAGTCTGACTCGCCCGCATAGAGCCTGTGCGAATTGAGGTAGTTCATGCGGAGGGCGAGTCGAGCATCGTCGAGAGTGACGATCCGATTACCATCGCTGAGGTTCTGGACCGTCTCGACATCGCAGCCTCGACGGTCCTCGCCGTCCTCGGCGAAACCATCGTTCCTCATACCTCGACAATCAACGATGACATCGAGATTGAATTGATTGTCGTCTCAAGCGGTGGTTAATTCATCGTTGAGAATTACCCCAGCTTCATGGGTGATTATTTCCTTTCCTTTTCGCATTACTGCGGCTTTGTTACCAAGTAGTTCGAAGGCACCATCACGACATCTTAGGAAGGAGCCTTCGTAGAGGCCAATCACCGGCGAATCGTGGCTTTTGTGGTACTCACTAACCCGCTTTGCTCGGCTCTCACCGAAGTGCTTGTGGAACTCTCCGTCTTCCTTTTCGCGGAACCAAATTCCTCCAGGGTGGTAATGCGGATTAATCTGGAAAGGCACGATTCCGAATGTCTCGAATGACGGCACCATTGTGATTGCCATATCGTTGGTCGTTTGCATGTTCGGGCAGGCCACATTCGCTCCGGCGCTGACTCCCGCGTATGGAACTCCTCGCTCTAGCACAGCCTCACGAATTGGCTCGATTAGACCTCGCTCGTGCAACTCGCGTACGAGTAACCAGGTGTTTCCGCCGCCGACGTAGATGCCGTCTGCGGCTTCGATTCCCGTCAGGGGATCGTCGAACTCGTGCAAACCAACGAGTTCGTATCCCGAATCTCCAGCAAATTCTCGCATCCGCGCAGTGTAACCCTCGTGGTCATGGCCTGCGTATGGAACGAAGACTACGCGCTGGCAGCCAGAAAAGTTCTCAGCCATCAATTCACGATACATCGCGCGTCGCTCATCGGTGCCGATTCCGCCGCTACCAAGCAATGCACGCATGACCAAACCTTCCTTCAGGACCCCTGCGTGCGCACCTCAGACATAGAAGTCATTTGTTTCGCCGGGCATGCCAAGATGTTCCTCGATAGAACCGCTGACCTCGATACTCGCCAGTAATTTACGAGCGGTCTCTTCTGTCGTATCCAAGTCAAGATCGAGTGGCAGACCAAGTGCTTGCTCCATCCACTTTGCCAAGCGGTCAGCAGCTCTCACATCTGCCGACGCACCGACGGTCTCAGCGACCAGCGCCACCGTCGGTACATCATGAATCGGTGAGAGAGCCACAAGCAATCCTGCCACGCCAATCATCCCAGCCTCTGGTTGATCACGACTAACGGGGATATCGTTGGCTTCGAGATTTCCACGAACCTCAGCATCGGCGCAGATGACGTGGACATCCTTGTCCTCGACATCTGCTGCCAAACCAGCCAAGACGAGTAATTGAGGAGTCGAGGCTGCCGCTGCGAGCCCAAGAATCGCATCGGCGACCTCGTGCTGACCGCCGGCGGTCATCGGCTGTAGATCGCCGCCAACGGTCACCACATTCCTTCCATCAGGAAGCATCACGCGATGTACGAGCATCGATGGAGGTACCAGTAAGCCATCCTCATCGAGAGTCGAGTGTGGGGGCATATCTGGGTGGATCAAGCGAGCGACAAGAGTCGAAGGGTGCTTGCGAACTAAAGCATCGACCACGAGTTTGCCAACATTACCTACACCGGGAACCGCTTCAAGCAGAGCCACGTGTTCGGGCAAAGAATCTCCAATCATCCAATGTATGCGCGTGCGATTCACTCGTCCTCCTCCTTTCGAGGAGTCGGTAGTTCTTCGATCCACTCATCGCTTCCAGCATTCTCGCGCTGCCTGCGACGCGCTCCTTGTGCGTCTTGCGGCGAGTATTTTAGCGGCGCGACAGAAGTCATCTTTCCACCGCAATCCTTGCATTCCTCGCCGAACCCATACTCACCACAGTCGGTGCACCGTTGTAATCTCGTCCGAGCCATCCCGTTCCCTCAGAAGTCTAAGCCCCTTTCAGAGGTCTTTGAAGTTGTAGCATCCTAAGAGCCACTTCACATGCGTTCGATATCGATTGAACCTTCGACCGAAGCGATGGATTTTGTTGCGGCGCTCTGAGCATTTACCCAAAGTCTCTCAGCGGTTTCATAATCGGGCGCCTTGATATCGATTCGATACTCCGGCGCTCCGTCGTAATGGCAAGTCAAAGTAGCCTCCTCTTCACCCTCGGCAACAGCCTCGGCCGCCAACAGAGCATCGCGGATTGCATAGACCCCCTCCGCTCCCCAAATTTCGATGTTGAAATGACCGCGGATTTCGACGAATGGCGGAACGATGTTCTCGATGGCGAGATCGATGACGGTGCTCATCCACTCACCGCTGAAGCCATTCTCTGAGAGCGCGGTCTCGGAGATCGCGCACTCCTCAAGCGCCCCGTAGAGAGTGCCGAAGATTTCCGTCATCTCCTCTGAAATTGTAGAGGTCTTGTCAGCATCCCAGCCGACACGCTCAGCAGCCACTCCCATGATCTGATGAGCGCGTTGATTATTTTTCCATGATTGCAAAGTGTCACGGCGTCGCTCCTCTGAAACGCCCTTGATCGATAGGTCGACGCGTTGGCGATCCTTCTTGATTCCAATTACCTTAGCGACGACGCGCTGGCCAACTCGCAGATGGTTTCGGATATTCTTGACCCAACCGGCGGCTACCTCTCCGATGAAAACGAATCCTTCGCGAGAGCCGTAGCCATCGAGGTTGAGGTATGCGCCGTTCTCGCGGACATTCTTGACAGTGCAAACGAGAAGTTCGCCTTCATCAGGCCAAGGTTCGTCCGTGCTAGCCATCGTTTTCCGTCCCCTTCACTCGAGGACGTCTACAATGGTGCTTCCAACAAGCAGAGCCTTTCCACCTGCTGGGCGAGCCAAGGTGGCTCCACAGATCGAGCAGGAGATCGAGGTTGACGCCCTTTCGAAAATGATTGCTTCGTGACCGCAGTCGCGGCAGTTTACTCGTAGGAAATTAGCCTCACCCATTACAATCCCTCAATCACTTCTCAATTAGTTCGAACTTCTTCGCGCGTTGCGAGGCCGGCTGGTGAGCCTTTCCAGTCTCAGAGCAGCGGTAGAGGAGGTTGACGCGCTTCGTCGGCTTCTCGCCAGAAGGCTTCGGGCGTGGGAATCCACGGTAACCGGCTGTCGCCTTACGGAATCGTCGCTGACCCCACTTGAGCTCAGAAGCGCGGCGCTTCTTGACACGCTCAACAGCGTGGATGGTGTGCTTACCAGCTGATGGGCTATAGCGCATCACTTTGCGTGGCATCTTGACCATGACTGAGCACCTCAACGTCTTGCGACGACGCGCCCACCTATGACCCGTATATGATTGTGCCGAACCGGCTCGAGCCCCCTTTAGGGGCTGTGTAACTCTTTTCAGGGTGCGGGTAGCGTCGTCAAATCAAAGAGTCTCCTCCTCTGCCCCGACCCATGGTCTTCTGGGTGAATCAGGCTATTGTGGGCTTCACTCTGTTGATTGGGGCCTTTTCGATGTGGAGAATGGGCCCCGCATTCAAGCGCAGTCAATTCGCCCGACCGATTGCTGCGCTCGGACTGATTATGTTGTTATTGCTGCCCGAGCAACCTCTGTACTTCGAGCCTGATTTCCATCGCTGTGCGCATCTCAGTTTCTGTAATGACGACGGTCGTGAGAACTTCCTGTACATATTGCAGTGGACTCTAATCTCGATAGCAGGAGCCTTCCTTGGTTGTTACACAATTATCCAAGGCTCGGGAGTTTACAGCGGGCGCAAGCCCCCTGTCCTTGCCCTCGGGTGGATTATCCTCGGAGGGACCTGGTGGTCGATTTTCCAGTCCCCTTGGTTTATC
Organism: Candidatus Thalassarchaeaceae archaeon; assembly: GCA_013329905.1. Lineage (GTDB taxonomy): Archaea > Thermoplasmatota > Poseidoniia > Poseidoniales > Thalassarchaeaceae > MGIIb-O1 > MGIIb-O1 sp8684u. The sequence continues at coordinate 8,116 of DUJH01000050.1, forward strand.
GAAGCCTACACGCGATTTGATGTGCTCACTATGATGATCGCAACCTTGGTAGGCATCGGATTGACGGTCTACTTGTTCTTCCATGTGATTCGTTTCACCGAGCGGCGGACTCCAAAGGACCCGCCGATAACTCCTCTCGATGAGCGTGAGCGGCGGCTCGTCACCGAAATGATTCGCCGTAATCTTGGAGGTGGTGAGTGATGTTCCACTCCGTAGATTTGCTATCCGCTCCTGAAGCAATCGTCGTCATGATACTGTTAGGAATTATGTTCATCTGCTATTGCTTCGCTGTGCACCTCATTGTCACTTGGAATCCTCATCATCGACCAATCATCCCTCTTACGGTCTCTTTGACACTATCTCTTGGTCCGATGGTTACCCTCTCATACATGGGGGATGGAGTATCTTCCTTAGGGGAGATCTTCGAGTGGATATTCTTCGTCATTTTTGTCGAGGCCGGAGTGCTCGTTCTATGGCTACCTCCTGCCCTTGCTTTGGTCACTTTTCAGATGTTCAGAGTCACATTCTGGAAGCCTTCCGAGGATCCTTTGATGGACATGGTCGAGAATTGATTTCGCGCTCTCAGTCCCTCATTCCCCTCGCGTGCTCGCGGCATCAGCGTGGGTAACGCTCATAACACTCCGGTCGGTCGCCGCGCTGTCCTAAGAGGTGGTAATCATGTCCAAGGGTACTCCAAGCATGGGCAAGAAGCAGAAGTCTACGCACATTCGTTGCCGACGCTGCGGCCGACATTCCTACCACAAGCAGAAGCGTGCTTGCTCCTCCTGTGGCTACGGCGAGACCGCTCGCCTGCGCAAGTTCCGCTGGAGTAAGCGCAACCGCTCGATGTCCGGGTCGAAGAAGTGAGTTCTGCGCCTGAATCCGCGTCAGACTATGCTGGAAATGGCTAAGTCCCGAATTGGTCAGGGGGGAAACGATTCCCGATGTGCGGTATCATCGGTCTAGTCGGGCATCCCGACTCGCAGGTTGGCAAAACTCTCTACGATGGATTGCTTGTTTTGCAACATCGCGGACAGGACGCAGCGGGTATCGTAACCAGTGACGATAACAACATTTCACACCGCCGAGCTAACGGACTCGTCCGAGATGTTTTCCGCCTTCGTCACCTGAAAGCCTTGGAAGGCTCGATGGGTCTTGGTCACACTCGATATCCAACTGCTGGTTCATCCTCAGCGGCCGAAGCCCAACCATTCTACACCAACTCTCCATTTGGGGTTAGTCTAGCCCACAATGGCAATCTGACTAACCCCGAACACATAATCCATACTCTCCTCGAGCGCGATCACCGCCGCATCAATACAAGTTCGGACTCAGAAGCCCTGCTCAATCTCTTCGCGGCCGAGATTCAACGCGCTATCAACGGCCGCCGAGGAGGCCTCGATGCTCTCGGCGAGGAAGACGTCTTCCACGCCATCAGCGCAATCAATTCGGCCGTCGAGGGCTCCTACTCAGTCGTAGCAATGATCACCGGGTGGGGCATGGTCGCATTCCGTGACCCACACGGTATTCGACCACTATGCGTCGGAAGTTGCGAAGTCGACGGATTCACCGAGACTCTAGTTGCATCCGAATCCGTCGCGATGAAAGCGCTTGGATTCGAAATCGAGCGCGATGTTGCACCCGGAGAAGCAATCATAGTCAGAATGGATGGAACGCGAGCGTCGCGTATCTGCGCCGAGCATCCCACGCACACGCCTTGCATCTTCGAGTTCGTCTACTTCGCCCGCCCCGACTCACGCCTAGACGGCGTGTCGGTTCACGGCGCGCGCTTAGCGATGGGTGCAAGACTCGCTGAAAGAATCGCTCTCGAGTACCCCGACCATGAGATTGATTGCGTCATCCCTGTACCGGACAGTGGAAGAATAGCGGCTTTGGAATTGGCCAGTGAGCTCGGTGTGGCTTATCGAGAGGGTTTTGTCAAGAACCGCTACATTGGACGCACGTTCATCATGCCTGGACAAGCGCTGAGAAAGGACTCAGTTCGCAGGAAACTCAACACGATTTACCACGAATTTGAGGGCCGAAATGTCCTCATTGTCGATGATAGCATAATCCGCGGAAACACCTCCCGCCGCATCGTAGAAATGGCTCGTGACGCCGGCGCCAAAAAGGTCTACTTCGCCTCTGCCGCACCTCCTGTGGTGCACCCCAATGTGTACGGTATTGACATGCCTGCAAAGCAAGAATATGTGGCGCATAATCGCACGACTGAGGGTGTGTGTGAAGCGATTGGCGCTGATTGGTTGATCTATCAGAAACTGGAAGATTTGGTCGAGGCGTGTCTGGGTGCTGGCGATGCACGCCTCGCGAATTTCGATTGCTCTTGCTTCGATGGCCGATATGTCTCTGGGCAGATTGATAAGGCCTATCTTGACTCTATTGAGGCCAAACGGAAGGATTCGGCTAAGGCTTGAGTTGTTTACCCATAATTTCCAGTCACACCAGGCTCATTCACGCGACAGGGTGAAAACCGCGCGAGTTGGGTTGGGTGCATGATGGACGAGCGCTTGCCGACCATCGAGAGCGTTTCTCTCATTCCGATGGACGAAGCTGTGACCGCCTCCTGCGCTCTTGGGGCCGGTCGTTTTGCGATTGGAACAGCCTCGGGTGTTCTACGGATTCACGAGGCTGACGCGCTGCTGGGCAGCGCGATTATTGACTCATCTATCGTTGGCTTGACCGCCTCTGGTGAGGGAGTTATCGCGGCATCAGAACTCACCGGTGTTACAGCCTTTCACGGCGAGCCTCTGTGGGCGGTCGAGATTGCTGCTGGTTGCGAAATCCTCGCGGCGAGTGGAGGGAATGTGATGGTAGCCGACACCGCTGGAGGAGTTACTCGCATCGATTCTGAAGGCGAGGTTTCCGGTCGCAAATCATATGGAGAGGTGCAAAGATTGGCTGGCTCAGCCGATGGAGAGACAAATGCAGTAGGTCTTACGAATGGAACTCTGATTCTCTCCGATGCTTTGGCAGAGATCCTTCACGAATCACCGGCCGATGCTGACGATATCGAGACAATATCTCACCTTGTTTTCCGTCCCGATGGGGTGCTACTCGCCTGTCGAGATTCGATGGGTATGACTCTCGACGATCGGCCAGAGAACCGTATGGAATGCTGGGATCACGAGCGCGGGCTGATTCACATGAGTGAGTTGCCCGCGCGTGCTACAAGTTTACTCGCCACTGAATCGGGTGCAATCATCGGTTGCCTGAACGGAGCGGTGATACACGGAATTGTTGGCGCTGAGTTAGAGGAAATCACCCGATTTGACAATCCAATTTCGACAATCATCGAGTGGGGTGATGATCTAATCATCGGCACTTGGTTCCACACCAAACGCATAGCCTTCGATGGCTCCACAGTTTGGTCCTACGAGCACGAAGGACTGGTGACCGCGATTCTCGATTTAGGCGCAGGTCTAATCGCGGTCATAGGCGAGGCTCCGGCTGGTCAGAACCCAGCATCGATAGTTCTGCTAGACCCTGATGCCGAGCCTCGAATTCCCGAAGATGC
>DUJH01000050.1:11924-15282 GCA_013329905.1 Candidatus Thalassarchaeaceae archaeon
CCAGCGATGCCGGAGGTCTGATAGACGCGCTGGCCGAAGAAATGGAAATTTCGACGAGCGACCCAATCGTCTCAGAATCAGACCTGCTCGCCGACCTCTCAGCATCCGCCCGCGCCATCAATTTACCACCAATCGCAGACGCGGGCGAAGACAGAACCACCCCCGCTGAATCAGACGGTACAGCAACAATGCTTCTCGACGGTTCCCGCTCCTACGACCCCGATGGTCACATCGTGAATTATGCGTGGCAAGACGCCAATGGCAAGGTCATCGGAAACCAAGCCCAAGTCCGTGTCCGCCTTCGCGCTGGCACTCATCCATTCGAATTGACCGTAACTGACGACAAAGGAGCAGCGACCACAGCGATGGTCACCGTTCGGATTCAGTAGCGGCTGAGCACTCAGAGAGCAGCAAGAGCGGCCTTGAGGGCAGGAACTGCTTCTTCCCAAGTCGCAACGATGCCATAGTCAGCCACACCGAAGATAGGTGCGTCAGGATCTTTGTTGATCGCTACGATATACTTCGACGAGCGCATTCCAGCAAGGTGCTGAATCGCGCCAGAAATTCCAACAGCGATGTAGAGTGAAGGAGTCACCGTCTTGCCGGTCTGTCCGACTTGCATCGAGTGAGGCATGCCCCATTCATCGACGACCGCTCGGCTAGCACCGACAGCGGCACCAATCATATCAGCAACCTCTTCGAGGTGAGCGAAGTTCTCTTTCTGACCAATTCCACGGCCACCTGAGATGATGATGTCAGCCTCGCTAACATCGAGCCTTTCACTTGCCTTTGCGATGGCTTCTTTGACAGCGATTCCAACATCAGCGCTCTGGTTAACCACGTTGACAGCCGCGCTGCCACCAGCGCCAGCCGCCTCGAAGGCGTTGGCGCGCAGTGTAATCACGCACTCACCAGTAACAGTCGAAGTCTCGACCGCCTTACCAGAGTAAATCGGTCGGGTGATGGTAATGCCAGCGGCCAAGCCAGTGGCATCCTGAACAATAGGTACGCCGCGCTTAGCAGCAACTCGCGAAGCGACCTCGCGCCCAATCGGCGTCGCACCAGCAAGCACAACGCCTGAGCACTGCGACGCAATCGCGGTGGCCCAAGCGCCACCGTCGAAGGTCGCGAAGCAATCGCCTACAACCGAGACGACCTTCGATACGCCAGCGATGCTGGCTGCCTCATCCGCTCCAACCCCGCCAGGAACGACGACGGTAGGAGAGGAACCGAGAGCACTTGCGGCACCAACGAGTTGAGCTGTGATTGGGTGGAGAGAATCTCCTGATGACTCTGCTATGACTGTGTATTCCATTCTAACGCCTCCTCAAATCACGTTTGCCTCATCGCGCAACTTTCCGACAACCGTAGACACCGAATCGGCGCCCTCGAACTTCTGTCCTCGGGGCTTTTCTGCGGGTGGGGAATGTGTGTCAATTGTAACTGCGGCCGCGCCGAGATCGACGCCGAGATCAGCGGCTGACCAAGTCTCAATCGGCTTTTTCTTGGCCATCATTATGCCACGAACATTTGGTCGGCGCATCTCAGTGATGCCCTTGTCGAAAGCAAAGACGCATGGGGCTGAGACGCCGACCTTCTCTTGGCCAGCGGCGCTTGGGCGAGTGGCTGAGTAACCAGCGCCGTCGGCTGCAACCTCGGAGACGAGGGTGACACATGATGCTCCGATGAGTTCGGCAACGCCGGGTCCGGTGGAACCGGCGTTGGTGTCGGCAGCCTGCTTGCCGCAGAAGACGACTGAAGAACCAATCTTCTCGACAGCTGCGGCCAGCAACTTCTGGACCTGAGTTGAGTCGAGGTCGTTGATGTTCTCAGCCGAGATGTGAACCAATGTATCGGCTCCTACGGCCGCTGCATCACGAAGCAACTTCTCGCAGCGAGCAGGTCCGGCGGTAATCGCGACAATATCGCCACCGCCGCTCTCCTTCAATTGAAGAGCAGACTCGAGAGCGTACTCATCGTAAGGGCTCATCGACCATTTTGATACTGTGCTCTCGTCGACACGACCAGCAGATACTGAGATCTTCGCGGTCGTGTCTGGAACCTGTTTGAGTAGTACTGCGATGCTCATAGATAACCCTCTAGACGACCCGCCCACCTGTGACTCATCTATGAAGATTCGGAGTGGCCACCGTAGGGAAGTAAATGCCTACCCTAATTGTAGAGGTATTTTTCATCATACTCCGGAGGAAAAGCAATCCATCTAATCAATAGAAAGTTGATGTATCCAAAAACACAGGTATTAACGAACCATGCAAATGTGTGATGTAAGAGAAAAACTTCAACCATCAAATAATGAAATGATGTTGTGACCACCAGTTGACCCGAATATGTCCAAAAGGCTCGATTCAGACTTCTGAAATAGGAAAATGTAGAGTTGAATGTGAATCTGTAATGCATAAAGTGGGCTTCTACATTGCCTATTGCGCTTGAAACCGCCCAAGCGGCTACTGCTGTGTGGGCGGGCCAAAGATCGACCCAGTAAAGGACCTCATAAAGCACCAAAGCGAAGGCAGAATTGAAAATTCCAACAATGTTGAATTTTAAAAATTCATTGAGCATGACTCTGAAAGTCCAACCCACATCTTCGATCCTCTCTCGCATCCACCACATTGCCTTCTCACCAATCTGATTGATGCCTGCGTAAAGTAGTGTGTACCTGTGTTATCTTGCATCGAAACGCTACCGATCACTCGAGTCTGGAGTCTATGCTTTTCAGAAGGTCCCTGATTTCGACTAGAACATTGTTTGAGTCATCTGAAGGTGCAGACTGTTGAGGGGCGGAAACCAATGAGTCTCTTTGCTGGAGAACGAGGTCACGGAACTGATCGGAGTTTTTCACCCCGGTAAGGATGAATGGTGCAGCACCAGCTGTCTCAAACTGCATCTTGACTACACCGAATGCTTTCAGAACCGGACCCTCGGAAATTGATACGTCAGTAAGTTTGTCCAGAGCGATGTTCTGCTGTTTCTTGAAAATCCAACCCATGCGCATGTTGAGTGAACGGTCGGTTAGACCCCCGCTCATATGTTCATACTGTTTCATATGAGCAAGCCATCCAAATGGGATCCATATCAGCATCAACGGGATTCCAATAAATGACACCAAAAGGCCAAAATTAGCCATTATCCACCAGTAAACGATAATCTTCCTATCGAATTCTACGGCCATGATATGGCCTTTGTCCGCGTATCCGTGCTCCACCATGCAATTACGAATGCACATTGCGTCAAGAACTTACTGACACTAAGAATGCTCAGAGAGTTCCGGAATCATTTGATGATGTCATAATCGGTCTAAGGCGTGGCAATACCGAAGAATTCCAATGGCCCCACTCAG
>DUJH01000050.1:15455-15896 GCA_013329905.1 Candidatus Thalassarchaeaceae archaeon
TCCAAGCAGGTTGGTGATTTGATCCAAACCTACTTGTGGTGATTGACTCGCCCAGAGAATTAACGCTAAGATTGCTACAACAACAATAATCGTAGTAAGGTCGATTGACCCTCCTTCATTCTCGGCCATGACCAATTCTCTAGGGTATCTCTTAATGAAATATACGTCACAAAGTAACCGTTGTACTCGTAGGCATCATCCTCCCTAGGGAAGATGATGGCTACTAAATCAATCCATATTTTCATCAAAAAATAGCTTCTTGACGATATAGGATACGATCCATATGAACACAACCCACAGACAGCAGACCTCTAACCATTGCCAGTGGATGCCCGGGAGTAGCATGAAATTACAAAGATGGCGTTACTCTTAATGACAGAGGTCATCATAATGGGTCTGTAGGTAGGACCCAGGATTACGGGTACGTCACAAAGTAACCGT
>DUJH01000060.1:0-3204 GCA_013329905.1 Candidatus Thalassarchaeaceae archaeon
AGGCCTCCAATCTTCGGCCCCGCCAATGGCACCAGCTCCCACTATCATAACCAAAATTCCAATTATCAGCATTAAGGCGCCAATGCCAACAGTGACTTTCGTACCCGTGTTCATGAAAATTCCTCTCAAGTCAGTGAAATAAAGCATCGTTTAACGTGGCAATGCAGAATCATGCCATTTCGGCACGAAGATCTAACCAATTATACTCTAATCGGGAAGTTCTCAGGCCGAGAAGGTGGTCTGCCAAACGCAATTCTCCTTCGGTGACGATACCACGCGTGCGCAGCACGCCAACCGCTGAGTGAACAGCCGATCGTGAACGCCCGAGATCACGAGCTAGTGCGGCCTGTGAGCGAGGCGTATCGGAGAGAGTCAGGCGAGCGACTACTGCGCGTTGTAACACGGACAATCCAACAGGAAGCATCGAGGCAGCGCGTGCATCATCGGTCACACCAGTCCCGATGAGTATCTCAACTTGAGCTGGCGCACCAGCATAGTAGCAAGTTCGCCCATTGACCGACATCGTCGTCACCGATTTCTCGGTTACCAAGACATCGAGATGATGTCGCAACGTCCCGTTAGCGGCTTCCAAGCGTCGTTGTAATTCTCGAAAATGAATCCCGGGCGAGCGGTCGAGAGTCGACATTATCCTCGCCCGAACAGGATTCTCCCAATTCTTCTTCGGAGCCGACAAAGTGCCTTGCGCGGCCGGCGGAAGCATCCCAGGAAGCATTACCCCAAGGCCAAGAGCGCCCCCAGTTAGAGCGATGAGGCCATCGAGGAACCAAGAACGCTTACTGCGCCACTGTTCCAGCAATGCCATGAGCGCTTTTCGACTCGTTCACCCTTTCAATCATGCGGCTCTATGAATCGTTCTAGCATCGAGTTTAGAGCGGTCCCAGTAATGTTCCGAAGGACCAATTCATTCTGATTCAACTAGGTCTTTCTGCACCTTCATGTAAGCGACGAGAGGCCCGAGGAGCCGTCCGCAAGTGCGCCCGTGTGTGGTCAGCCGATAGGTCACCCGAATTGGTGGCCCTTCCTCCACAACGCGAGACACCAAACCATGCTGCTGGCAGGTCGTTAGTTTGTCCGACAGGGTCCTTGAAGAGATACCCCTCAAGAGGGTTCGAAGTTCGTTGAATCGGCGGTCTCCGGCGATGTAGAGAGCGGCGAGAATTTCAATACTCCAGCGCGATGAGAACATTTGGAAGGAATCGACTGCCGCATCTACTTCCCAGCCGATATCGACGTCATCGTCATAGTAGGAAGCGAAGATCCTGCGAATGTTGCGACCGTTGTCCTGAACTTCAAGAATCGATTTCTGGATTGACGCAAAGTCATTCTCATTGAGTATCATCGGAGGACGGCCCATGTGCAACAGGTTACGCAGATAGTATCTGGTGTATAAAATGCACCTCAGTGTATTCAGTTAAACTTCTAGATTCAAATAGGCATGGTCATTCGTTCAGTGTGAAAATTGCACTGAGTTGTAAAATGACACTGAGGGATTGGAATGGACGAATGGTTGGATAACTGGGTTGATGAACTGATGAAGAACTGGACTGAAGAGGCGATTGTGTGAGCTGGAAGAGGTTTCTTTCTCTGATTGTTCACGGTATGGCAGCGGTCCGCGCACCGGCGTGGTCACGCTTTCCTCGTGCTTGGAAACTCTAAGATTGCTGTCCGCAATCACGCATTCGTGTAGGTAGGTCTTCGTCCTTCGATGAGGGCGCTGAGTCCCTCGAGGGCGTCGGCTGTACCGAAGATATCGTGCAGTCTCTCAAGTTCGAGTGCGAGTCCTGCATTCAGATCCTCACCTGTTGCTACAGCATCATCGAGGAGTGCGCTCGCCATCGCCAGAGCGATGGGTGCTGTTCTACTGAGTGATTTGAGTTGGCGGCCGACCATCTTGTCCGCGGCGTCGAATCCGTCTGGACAATCGCCGCTTGCTAGCGCGGGCATGTTCGCATCGCTGTAGAAGGCGAGCGCGAAGGTTGCGGCTGGATGAGAAGGGTCGGTCGGAGATGCTGGATACTTGTTTGCCGGCTTGCCTGTGTTGGCGAGTTCGGCCACTGTGGATTCTACCTCTGATGGGCCGACTAGATGGGTCAGCAAGCCGAGTGCGGCGGCGCTACTTGCGTCGAGGAAATTGCCCGCAAGCACAGTGAATCTCGCCGCCTCAATCCCACAAATCCGAGGCGTCCGCTGAGTTCCCCCGAGCCCTGGATAGATTCCGATACTGGTCTCGGGGAATCGGAATTGCGAGCGGCGGGTGCCAACGCGGTAATCACAGGCTAGAGCGAGTTCGAGTCCGCCACCTAGAGCCAGCCCTGTGGTCAGAGCGATTGTGGTCTTATCTGAATCCTCAAGCTTGCCGAGAACCTCATGTCCGAAGGCGGTGAAATCGTAGATGTCTGCTATTGTATCTGCGCGAATCTTGTCGACGAAGAATTTCACATCGGCTCCGGCGACAAATGCCTTGCCTGCGCCATCGAGTACTATCGTCGAGATATCTTCTCGCGCGTTTAGAGAATCTAACGCTGCACCGAGTTGCTCAACCACGATCTCGTTCAGTGCGTTCATCGCTTCTGGGCGATTTATTCGCACGGTCGCGATGTTGCCATCGACGACCGTGTCAACATAACTGAATTCGAGCGGCTGGCTCAATCCAGCGAACCATTCAGGTAACTCAAAGCCTGCGCAATCCGCGTACGACGAAGCCATTCTCACCGCCTCTCCGACCCCCATTCTATTGGCGATTTCGAAAGGCCCGTGCGCCCAGCGAAGGCCCACCTTAGCCCCGCGATCGACATCTTCGATCGAGCAAATTTCCTCTGCGACAATTTGTGAGGCGACCGCGAAGGTCTGTCCGAGGAGGCGCTCGCGAATCACCGTAGCTGCCTCTTCGTTGCAATCGTCGTCTTCACCGATTTCCCACATCTCTCCCATCTCGACCATCGAGCGCAGGTTCGCTGCTCCCGTGTAGCGGGGGCAGTCCAGTTGCTCTGCCAGATAATCGGTCGAGTGCAGGGCGATGGGTGGTCCTGTGAGATTCATCAGAGCGAAAGGACCCATGCCGATGCGGAAGGCCTTCATGGCCACCGCATCGATGGCTGCTGCGCTGGCAATTCCCTCTTGCAGTAGCAAACAAGCCTCATTCAACCAAGGCACGAAGAAGCGATTCACCACAAAGCCAGGTCG
>DUJH01000060.1:3429-5012 GCA_013329905.1 Candidatus Thalassarchaeaceae archaeon
AGCGATTCCTTCGAAGTTGTCTCGGCCGGAATAATCTCGATTAGCCGATTCTTCGCTGGATGATAGAAGAAATGCAATCCGACAAAGCGATCCGGCCTACCGGTCGCTTTAGCAAGAGCATTGACGCTCAATGAGGAGGTGTTCGAAGCGAGTATGGTGTGTTCGTCGCAAACCTTGTCGAGGGTCGCGAACACAGCCGTCTTGATATCAAAATCCTCGAACACTGCCTCAATCACCAAATCGGTATCTGCAGCGACATTTTCAGTCCCAACAACTCCAGTAATTCTCCCTTTGATATCAGCAACTTCGGTCTCTCGGAAGATCCGCCTCTCGATAGCCTCATCGAGAAAATCAGAGATAATCGTCTGACCGCGTGCAACCCAATGTTCCTCGCGGTCAACCATCTGAACTTGGAATCGCTCCTGCGCTGATTTCTGGGCGATTCCAGAACCCATATTCCCCGCCCCAATAATCGCTACACTTTCGACTGGACGCATGGACCAGCGACCTGCGACCCCCCAATGAATGCACCGATTCCGGTCCTCTGGACCGGTAAGACAGCCAAGCAATTCCCTCCAATCGTCAATGGTAATCTGCCGAATGGACTATCAGCGCTCGCTCAGGTAGCGAGGTGTGCTTCGCTCGCGCCGTGCAGTTGCCATCTTTGTCTTAATGATGCTAATCTCATCCAGCCAAGTTGCAATTGCCAATAGCACTGGCAAAACCGGCCAATCAACCGCCGGTTGTACTTGCCATTCAACCAGTGCTTCTCTTTCTCCTTCACTTAGCGGTCTACCTTGGGGAGCAGGTGGATATACGCCTGGAGCAACTTACTCCCTAACTTGGGACGGTGGCCCTCACGTTTCGGGCGACGGTGGATTCAATCTCAATGCCAACGCCGGAACGTGGTCAAGTTTAGGGTCGCAAGTTCAATTGTCTAATGGTGAGTTGACCCACAGTAGCTCCTCATTACGTTCATGGTCGGCAGATTGGACTGCACCAACAGCCGGAACTGGAGATGTTGACTTCGATCTCGCAGTGTTGTATGCCAACGGCAACGGAGCGAACTCGGGTGACTCTTGGGGCACGGGCACTTGGACACTGGGGGAGGATTCCTCAGGCAGCAATACTCCTCCGGAGGCTCATAACGTGACTTTGGTTCCAACCGCTCCAACCAAGGGAACTGGCCTAGCGGTCGATTACACATACTACGATTACGATGGGAATTCCGAGCAGGGCACACAGATACGTTGGACTCTCGATGGCCTGTCAGTCGGTGCCCTGAACGACCAAAATAGCGTCGGACAGAGTTGGTTGACAAAGGGTCAGGAATGGACTTGCACGGTGACTGTGAAGGACGGGTCCGATGCTGGTGAGCCAGTTACAGTTGGACCCGTGACGATCGGCAACTCTCTACCTATCGCAAGGTCTCTGGAATTGACTCCTGAGGACCCACTGGATACCGATGAGTTACGGCTCGACTACGATTACTTTGACCTCGATGGCGAGCCGCAGCAAGATACTCAGATCCGTTGGTATCTCGATGGAGCGAGGATTCCAGAGTTGGATGATTCCGACCGAGT
>DUJH01000060.1:5293-8153 GCA_013329905.1 Candidatus Thalassarchaeaceae archaeon
TCATCGAATAATCCTCCAAGTGCTACCGCTTACGTCTCGCCGGTCGGTAATGCTCGAACTGACGATGCACTGCAGGTGCACGTCGGTTGGACTGATCCTGATGGCGATTCAGTGCAGGCCACTGAGATTCGTTGGTTGCGTGATGGAACACAGGTATCTGCCTACAATGACTTGACAGTGGTTATGCCCGAATCGACTGCGAAAGGAGAAATTTGGGTCGCGCGCGCTCGGGTTAACGATGGCTTGCTCTGGTCGGAATGGGTCGAGAGCGGAGAGGTCAACATCCTCAACACACCTCCTGAGGTTAACTCGATTGAGATGCTTCCTGCTGGAAATCTGACTACTTCGATGAATCTGAGTGTGGTTTGGGAACAAAGCGATGTCGATGGCGACGCCGAAATGAATAGTCAGATTCGTTGGTGGGTCAATGGTGAATGGATTCGCCAATACGACGGAATGCTTGAGATTCCTTCTTCTGAGACAGTGCGTGACCATAGTTGGTCAGTACAGGTTGTCCCTGGCGATGGGGACGATCTTGGTAATTCAATGAAGACTGCATCTCGTCAAATTGAGAATGGCGCACCTGGCGAAATGGTGATTCTACTCGGTAATGGTGAATCGGGATACGCCGGTGCTCCTGGTGCTTCGGCTGCGCCACCCACGACGCCTGCTGATTCACTATCTCCATTGGTGGTTTATACCACCGCAGTAGATTTGGATGGCGAGCCAGTATCATTCCACATTTCATGGTCTCGTAATGGCTTCACCGTGCCTGATCTTGATGATTCTCGTTCGGTCCCAGCTGAAAGACTCGAACCAGGTCAAACTTGGATTGCGACGGTGACTGCCAGCGATCCTTGGGGTGAATCATCAGAAATTGAGGCGGAGATTACTATCGCCAATGTTCCGCCAACCGCTCTTTTCACAATTTCTCCAGAGCCGCCAATCGCTGGCGCGTTCATCACGCTCGACGCCTCGATATCGACAGATCTCGATGGAGAGGTGACGCACTACCTCTGGGAGGTTGATGGGGTGAGTCTGACCGGAAAGACGGTCAACGTCCAACTCGGCATGGGTTCACATTCAGTGATACTTACTGTGGTTGACGATATGGGTGGAATTGGCTTCTCAACTTCTGCGGTAGTCTTCGGCGAGGTTTCAACCGTCATCAGTTTGAGCGTGACACTCTCAGGCAGCGAGGTACAACTCTCTTGGGAATGGGATGGTGATGCTACGACTTTCCATGTCTATCGCTCGACCAGAGCCTTCACTACAATTGGACACGGACCTGCGGGTGAGGCATTGGTCACCGGCCTCGAAGCAGTTGGTGAGACTGACGAGACGATGTGGAGCGAGACTGCCCCGGTTGCTGCTCACCTACATTATGCTGTGACAGTCGAGGTTGATGGCCTCGAGGTTCTATGGTTGTTCCAATTGGATAATACCGCGACCGTGGATGCAAGTGATGCTCCTTCCGCAGTCGATACAAAACCGACGGGATCGATTTCATCCATGTCGATTCCACTCACTATCATCATGCTACTCGTCGGACTTGCTAGTATCGGCTTAACGATGTACGGTCGCAGGAGGGATGCTTGATGCGCGGCCGACTTCTCGTGCTCGCGACGATAGCGGCCATGCTGCTCGCAACTCAAGGAACCGTCGCAAATCCTGGTGGAGAGGGCGACGGTAATCGTGACTTCACTTGTGGAGGGTCTTGTCACGGCGACCCAGGGTTGAGCGCTCCTTCGTCTGCGACCATCAGTATCTCGTCGAGCAATACTGCCTTCACCGGCACAGCATACCAATTCGAAACCATGATTGAGATTCCGGAGATATCGCATTCACGACTCCTAGGTGTCTTCCTACTATCCTCGACTAATGGTAATGGCGATCATCCCGATGATTATGGCTGGAATATCCTCCAAGATCCCGCCGGAACTTCGGCAAATTACGTTGAGGTAATCGTTCCGAACAGTGGTAGTGTCAGCCTGAGTTGGGTGCTCAACGCTCCCGAAGCGGCGGGTAATTTCGATCTTCTGGTCGCTATTCACCACGGCGCTGGTTACCCTGGAGACGTGGCTTATCTCGGCGTCTCGGATACTCATTCAGTAGAGGTCAATCCTGTACCTGCGAATCTTCCCGGATTCGCACCAGATTGGACCGCACCGTATTATCGCGTCACCGGCGACACATCTCCGGTGAGCCTGATGACTCAGAATACTACCGATGTCGTAGTCGAGTGGAAGCTGGAGGGAGAGTCGTTATCTCACACAGCCATCGTCGAGGCTGGCGCCGAAAACGAATGGCTAGTCCAACTTCCAGCAACTATGGGAGACGGCAGGATAGTCTATCGCGTCACGACATCGAATGGCGAATTCGATGTCGTTCAGCCTTGGCTAACGATGGGAACAATTCCACCGGAATTCGATGGAAGTCTGTGGGGAGCCCGCGCGCAAGGATTCGCAGGCGCTTTCATGATTATTGCACTCATGGCGAATCTGCAAGGAATGCTACAACCCGCTCGAAGAAAGGACGACCTCGACCAGACGGCCGAGGTCGAAGCGGCGGAAACCAGCACGGCTGAAGCAGTGATGCCAGAACCAGCCCCTGCCCCTGCCGCACCCGAACCAACCGAAGCAGAGGGCACCGCCGATGAGGCAGAAACAGCATACAGTGAGCGTTTGGTGAAGTACGACGAATACCCCGATTTGCTTTGGGATCCAGTCGAGGAAGAATGGGTCGATGATCCCGAGGCCGGAGGTGGTCAGTGATGTATGCAATTACATTCCATCATCTACTAGTTGGCCTTTCTACAGGAATTGCAACCCTCGCTTGCGCATCCGCTTTGGGGGCTTGG
>DUJH01000060.1:8375-14258 GCA_013329905.1 Candidatus Thalassarchaeaceae archaeon
ACAGCATACATCGCTGGCTTGGCAGCAATCCCGCTGATTTTCCTCTCCGTTCTTTCAGGAACTTCCGCGATGAGCAGCCCCGGTGCAGATGCGATGAGTTACAACAAATTCCTCTTCACTGGACTTACAATTGGATTCCTAATTTCGATGCTACTAGGTCGATGGAGATTTGGGCCGACGGTTTGGCTCGATTCACGACTCGGACTGTTGCAAACGGTCTGCGCCGCTGGAGCTCTCGCCAGTATTACTGTGCTCGGATCCATCGGTGCTAAGATGAGCCTTGGTGAATCTACACTCGACATCCTACCATTCTGGCCGTCTTTCGATGAGTCCATTGTTGTCAATCAATGGTTCAGCTTCGCTATGTTTGCGCTCGGTCTTGGGGTAATGGTAGCCGCCTTCATGCTCGGTCCGAAGACCGAGAGATTACCAGAGTGATTGAAACATCTTCATGTTTCATTACTTATCGTCTCAGTAACACTGCTGCCTGTCATCGGCCCATGTTCCGCCGTTTGCCTCGCATTCCTCTTGCGAGGTAGCTGGCTCGTTCGAATCGTCTTCTCGGTCATCCTCGGTTTCCTCAGATTCAGAGCCATCTTCATCTGACTCTTCGTCATCCCAGTCGTGCTCCCTATCAGAGTCAGCACATGGATTCCAGTCACCATGCCTGCGGTCATTCTCGTCCGCATGGCGTGGTTCACGAGGCTCTTCCTCGTCAGAATCGTCATCATTGACCTCGTCGGATTCCTCGTCGGATTCGTCGTACTCGTCGGACTCCTCTTCGTCCCAGTCATACTCGTCATCCCACTCGTCATTTCCCCAGTCTTCCCTGTCATCCTCTTCGCAATCTTCGAACCAATCGTGACCTCTGTCATCACCGTGGTCCATCATGCCGCCGCCAAAGCCGTTGCCAGGGCCCATTCCTGAGCTCATCATCATCGAGCTGAGCATGCCTGTGCAACCATCGACTAACGGTGCTAGTCCTGCTGTCATTGCACGGACTGTGTTGGGTGAGAGTGTGTCGGTGTTTTCCGTACGATCTTCGTCGTAGGTGGTAATCGAAATAGAGCCGTCCTCGGCGCGCTCGACATCTCCGTGGATATTACCCCAGAATTCTGAGTGAACCCAAGATTGACACATTTCATGGAACATCGAGTTGAGACCTTGGTTCGGGCCTAACATTCCAGAGCACGGATCATCGGCCGCGTCGGCGCGGTCGACAGTGAAAGTAATCTGACCCACTGAGTTCGGTCGGTCTGTCGCGGTATTCGGGTCGGTCTGACTATCGCGCGGCATATCTTCGGGAATTCCTTGACCTGGAATAGCATCAGGGCGCTCGCTTCCGAGGCACTCTTCCCGTGAGAAATCTCCTTCCACATCGCGCAAATCCATCGCACCATTTGCCATCTGTTCACGGTCAGTTGCTGGGTTTGAGTCCGCATCATCGGCGGTGCCCTCTGCATCGCTCAATCGCGTATCGCCGGTGTCTCCGAGGACTCCTGATCCCAACACGACCGATGCGAATAACAGCATTCCAACTGCGACTGCTAGTTGGCTGCCTCGTTCCTGATTCTGTTCTGATTCCTCATCGAGCATGCTAGACTCGCTGAATCGATTCTGTATGAACGATTCCCCTTCGCGTTCGCAGTCAATAATCGCGTTCTCAGTTCAATTCACCTACGGTGATTTCCTCGATAACTCGAGCAATCCTCCTCGCATGAGCATCGGGAGAGAGGTCCAATTCAGTGATTCGATCCCGACCAGAAGAAGCCCATCGCTTCCTCACATCGCTGTCCAATGCCCCATTCAGAGCCTCTTGCCAGGCGACGGGGTCATCGCGCGGCAGAAGCCGTCCGTTCACCCCGTCCTCAATCGAATCACGGAAGCCACCTTCATCGACGAAAAGTGCTGGAGTGCCCACGGCGAAGGCCTCAATCGGTGTTAATCCGAAAGGTTCTCCGTGAGCCAAACTAACAATCGCAACTGAACGTCGCATCAAACCAGTCAATTGCAAGTTTGAGAGTCGGGGTGGAGTCAGCAATCGAACACCCCGAGCGTCGGCGTGATCATGCAGCGCTTCGAGTTCTTCGAACACGCCGCCACCAACCAAAACAAGACCAATCCCACTCCCAGCAAGCATGGAAATTGTCTCCCATCCTCCCTTGACCCAGCCAGCGTGCCCGACAGTTGTGACCCAGGGAGGGTCTGGGAGTTCATCGAGTTCGACCCAAGCAGCGTTTTCCTCCACGCTTGCCTCAGTTGAGAATTCGCTAAAATCGATGCTCGGATGAATGAATCCAGCCTCACAATCATACACTTTTCGAATCTGCTCAGCACTGTAACTTGAGTTGCCATTAATGCGAGAATTAGGTCGCTTGAGCAAGCCAATAATCGTCCGTCGATCGTCCCTTTTCGCCTTTGCCAAAGCCATCCTCGTCAGCGCCAAATTCCGCTTTGGTTTCCCGTCCACAGTCCTGTGCAAAACGTCCTCATACAACCCGCGATGGGGTTCGAGCATGTGCAAGTGGAGTGGGGTTTTCTTGGCTACGAGGCGAATGAGTCCGAATGAGCCGTCTCCACTCACGAGGTGTACTGCATCCGTCTCGACAAGCGCTTGTTTGAGACTGGGGATTGATCGCCAGGCCTTGGTAGATTTGCGCAAATTACGGTTCAAAACCGTTGCAAGTGTCCCAGTTTCAGGGTGCCACGGGATTGCTGGTTTTAGCAGGGTGATAGAATTCTCTTGGCAGCATTTCTTGAGCTCCTTACTCGATTGTAGTGTTGCCATTGTTACATCGAAATGACGGGCGAGCGCAGGGAGGTTTCTGATGAGGTCGCGCTCGGCTCCGCGCATGGCTTCAAAGGTGCCTTTGGCGACGAGAAGACTGCGCTTTTTCATCTCGACAATCATTGCTCGACATCTCCAGTTTGATTGCTATTGGTGATTCTACGATAGACTGCTAAGATATCTTTTGTGATAGCGGGCCACATGTAAGATGCAGCGGCGTTGTGGCCCGAATTACCCCAATTCTCTCTTTCGTCTTCGCTGGATTGTGCGATTTTGCTCATCGCCATAGCCAGTGCTGCTGCGTCGCCGGGTGGAACAGAAAGTCCAGCGCCCGGCTCGGTGACGAGACGGCCGAGATCGTTGACATCAGCCATGATTGTTGGTGCTCGCATGTGCATGGCTTCAAGCATGACTGTGGGTAAGCCCTCGAAGCGTGAGGGAATGACGATTCCAGTTGAGTTTTCGAGCAGCCAACGCTTCTCGCCCTCGCTGACAAGGCCAAGCCGGTGAATGTGTGAATTCTGGCTTGCGACGGCGATGCGTTCGGTGAGCCACTCGCCGAGTTCACCCTTGCCGGCGATTGCGAGGTCGAATCCAGGATTGGATTCACTTGCGAGCAAATTCCAAGCGTCCATCAGGACATCCAATCCTTTCTGCTTGCTGAGTCGACCGATGAAAGTCAGTAGTGGCCGGTTTGTGTCACGGTCGTCAAGTCCTCTGGGAATCTCGGCTGCATCAGAAATCGGTGAGAATCCATTCGGAATGATATCGATTGAGCCCTTTACTCCCTTCGCGCGCAACAGGCTCTCAAAGTAGCGAGTAAGCACGATGCGCGCATCGCTTGAATGCAAAGTACGCCTGCCCTGCAAAGCCCAGCGCAGGCGCTTAATTCCATTAGCGATCAAACCATCTTTGACGTAATCATTGTGATAGGTAGTGACAACCGGAACACCTGCGCTGCGAGCCATTTTGAGTGACTTTCGCACAAGAACTGGCAGCGTATCGTGCAGGTGAACAACATCGAATCCATCCATCGAAAGTCCATCCAGACTTACGACAGGGTCGACTCCAGCCAAGACACGACTCGGCTCTAAGCGTACCACATCGACTCCGCCTCGCGAAAAGCGCCTTGAATCGTGTGCTGGCACATCGGCGCACCAAACTGTCACTTGATGACCAAGTTTGACGAGCTCACGCCCAAGCATCTCGACGTGTTGGTCGCCTCCTCCAACATGGGGCCAGTACCAGACATGAACGAGTAGAACACGCAAGGGCGTCCCCCCGGTCACAACTGTACCACCGTCTGCGTCAGCCGCAGCCATAGTTCCGCTCCCACTTCGCGTTCTGATAAACGACGCGGCACCCCTGACTGCCCTCTGAATCCACTGCTTGGTGTATCTGTTACCCCTCAAATCAACGGCTCTGCCTCTCGATTTTGGCCGTTGAAGTCTTAGTATCACGGCTCTGGCGAGCCATGAATGAGACGAGTCATATTGGCTACGAGCGCGTCCGAGGATGCTGAATCGTATGGTCATCTGATGATTTCTGACGCGCTCGACCGCGCGCGCGTTCCGTTCTGGACGCGCGCCACAACAATTCGTAACGCTGCAGAGTTGAGTCAGGCCTTGGCTCGCGGCGGGGTGGACTTAGTCCACTTCACCGATGCTGCTGCTTCGGCATTCGCTCCAATGACGAGAGAATATGCTGTGACCGCCTCGCTCTTCCTCGATGATGTTCCCTTGTCTTCGCGTGCACGAGACGATCTCGATTTGGTGGATTTAGCTCTACTTGAGGAAGAGGGGCTTGTGGAGAGTCTCAATTGCCGAACTTCGGTTATCGGGCCATGTCTCGATGTCGATGCCTTCGACCCGGCAATTACCGCTTTGCCACGCGAGCACCTTGCTTCTGTTGATGATGAATCTCGGATGCTGCTCGCACTCGGCAGCGACGATGAAGTCGAGAAAATCCTCGCTGAACTCTCCGATGAAGTCGCTGCCGCTTGCAACATTATCGCCATGTGTTCTGCCGAAGGCTCAGCCTTGCTGAACAGCCCTCCAAGAATCATTGCTTTACTACAACACGCTGAGGCCATGATTCTTGGCGAGGGTAGCCACTTCCATCCCCAGATTAGCCTGCACGCTGCCGCGGCAGGCTGCCCAACAATCAATTGTATGACCTCCGATCCACGCGATTGGGCCGATGAGATTTCCAGTATGCATAACGAATGGCGAAGTGCCGGAGGAGTGCCGCGATTCCCAGATGAAGAGGCGATCGCAAGAGTGCGTAATACCAATGGTCTGCGAGCCTATGGGCAGGCATTGGAGAAGGCTTGGAATGCAGTGATTTCTCAATAGCATTGAAACGATACATTATACATACTGATTTACGCCGAATCGACATATGCTGAGAGTATCCGGTCTCCACAAGGGATTTGGTTCTGGCCGAAGAAGACTTGAGGTACTCAAGGGAATCAATCTCGAAATTAAGTCGGGTGAGTTAGTCGCTTTGATGGGTCCATCGGGTTGCGGGAAATCCACACTCCTCAACATAATTGGGGGCCTCCTAAAGGCTGATTCAGGGGCGATATCTCTCTCGGAGTTCAATTACGGAACCAAGTCTCCTAACAGGGTGGTCGATGTCAGAAGGAGGGGAGTCGGATGGATATTCCAGGACTTCCATCTAATCGATAGACTCAGCACCTTGGATAATGTCATTTTCTCATTGGAGCTTTCCGGAGTACCGACAAAGCAGGCCGAGGAACAGGCGAAAGAAGCTCTCGAGAAGGTGGGCCTTTCCGATAGAATGGAATTCATCCCTGACCAACTGTCTGGAGGCCAGAGGCAGAGGGCAGCCATCGCTAGGGCGATTGCAGGTTCACGCCCACTCTTGCTCGCAGACGAGCCTACAGGAAACCTCGACGTGAAGAGTGGACATGGAATAATCGACCTGTTCAAGCAACTGTGCAAGGAGGACGGCATGTCCGTACTGATGGTCACCCACGATCCCAATCTAGCATCTATGGCTGACAGGATGCTACTGCTGAAGGATGGGGTCACGGCTGCATCCGACATCCGTTCTGCATGGGGCGAAGAAGG
>DUJH01000030.1:0-3057 GCA_013329905.1 Candidatus Thalassarchaeaceae archaeon
CGAAGTCAGTTGGGAAACTACTCTTGGAGGTTGGATTTACATCCACGACATGACCGTACAGACATGGCCGGGGGAGGATCAGAATGACCCTCGCTTTAGACAGACCTACATCTACGGCGCTTACTGGGAAGCGGGACTACGAATCTTCGACACCAGTGACGTCCCGCACCCGCAAAATAGCATCGAGCAGTACCTCTGGTATGGCTCGTTGTGCCGACTCTCAGGCGGCTCCCAAGCCGGATGCACGTGGAGAGCGCCCGAGGTCGGGGCTTGGATGGAGTTTGCCGACCTCGACGGTGACGGCGAGATGGATTGCGGATGCACGAGTAACGAGAATGGAGGACGAGCCTCGTACATCCACTACGCTGAGCCCGTAGACGATATGGTAGATGCAAGCCACCTCGGATATCCAATCGGTAAGATGCACCTGACTTTCCTCGCCACCGAGGTGCTCTCAACTGAGATAGGCACTGGCATGGGATACCTTCTCGATACCACTGATTACGAAGTGGTGAATGGAAAGGCTACCTTCCTCCCAAAAATCATTCACGGTTGGGAGATTCCATTCGCTGAAGAACACTTCATCCCTAGCGGTGATGAATGGTTGCTATTCAGCCCTCACAACGCCGATACACAGATCTTCCAAACCGGATTACCGGGACTACCCGATCATAGCTACGGAGGCGCATGGGATGGTCGCATCTACCTGTCAAGTTATCACTCCGGGCTGTGGGTTGTTGATATCGAGACCCTGATGGCTCTCGGTATCGGCGAGGAGATGAATCGCTCCGTTGCCCACATGGAGGCGACAGTTGGTTACCATTTGCCTCACGGTGTCGACGGAGAACCTCTCGACAGTTCGTACTACGACTTCGGCTGGACACCATTCCTTTGGGCGGCCGAATACCACGAGGGTTACACCTACCTCTCTTGCATTACTACCGGGCTCTACATCGTCCAGCTCGACATCGACGTGCCATATGGCAAACCTCTCGCAGTCTGAGAGCGCTGAAATCACAGATTCGAAACTTTCGTTGTCTATTTGACGCCCTCTTAAGAGGGCGCTGAACACCGTTGCATTGAATTGCTTGATGACGACGGCAAGGGTGCTGCCATAGGTGTGACCATGTCCCGATTGTCTTCTATTCCACTTCTCCTGATGACATTCCTGATGCTTGCAGCACCACTCAGTGGTTGCATCGGCGTCTTCGCTCCAAACGGTGATAGTGACGACGATTGGGAATGGGTCGATCCAGTAATGGAGATTGAAGACGCGAACCACTCGCACAGCGATCTGTTGGCTCACCGCCTCTCTACACCAAACGCCAAACTGATCGATTATCACAATCTCAACTGTGATGGTAATGTCAAACCGCCAGCGGAGTTTGATGATACAATGGGGCGGCCTTGTCTTGAAGAATTCAAGAATACCTCTCCGACGCCTGGAGATAATTCCGAAATTTCCATCGAGGGAAATTTCAACGAGGATTGCGAAATCTACGCTGACGGAAGTGGAGGATGCTTCGCTTACGTCTCAAGTTACAATCAATTCGAAATCCTCGATATTTCGGAGCCAAACAATATCCGCCTCCTCTCAACTTACTATGCCGAGGTCGCTCGAATCATCGACATCAAGGTCACACCAGACAATAACTGGGTTTTGATCAATCATGAGTTGACCAATAGCGAGCTCGACCCGATTCCCAATGACGACGATGCAAATAGCGGCTTGAATCGCCTCGACGTCATCTACGTCGGCGACAAAACCAGCCCAGTCAAGGTCGCCGAATGGAATAATCCGCCAGCAGGATTCCACAATCAAGATCTCCACGTCTACTGTGATTGGGATGGCGCCATCGACCCTCGTGAAGAGTGCAGCCTATTCCTCTTCGGCGCCGACCCATACCCTGAGATGATTGAGGGTAGCAGTGGGACTTTCTACAAGGGAACGCAGGTCTTCTACGTCCCATTAGGACTCGAATCGTGGCTTCCCAACCAGAATAACGAACAGCAGAATTCGAGTCGTGAAATCATTCGGTGGGGTGGATACACCCCCGAACCTCACACCACCTGCGGAGGTTCAATCTTCAACCACGACAATGTATTCTTCACACACCCAATTACCAAGCAAAAGATGCTGGTAATCTCCTATTGGGGAGCAGGCCTGCGCCTTGTTGATGTCTCAAACCCGCCATCGCTAGCAGACCCGTTAGGAATTTCATGGCCACCTGAAGTTGGTCGCTGGCTCGGCTGCCCTAGCGCAGACGAAGGCTGGTATGGCCCCGACGGTGGAGGCCATGCAAATATGGACCCCGATGAGTGGTTGGATTCGAACCAAGGCAATGACAACATCCACTACGCAGTTCCGATGGATCACCTCATCTGCTCAGGAATTAGCGAGTTCGTTCCTATGGACGATTGGCCCGAGGAGTGCGGTAGCGGACCAGACGATGCGAACCACGGAGTCAATTGGCGACACTACACCTATATCGCACCAGAATACGGCTCAAATGCTAATCACACTGGCTACATTTGGACCATCGACACGACTGACCCGACCAAGCCTTTCCTAGTCTCAAAATGGAGACTACCTGGTGAAGGAACTCTGGCAAACGGTAGCAGCCACCCGCAGCACTACATCCCTGGCGGCTACATCTACAGCCCTCATAATGGCGACACCGGCCCCAACGGCCACGTCTACTGGACTCACTACCACGCAGGCTCATGGATAACCGACCATGGACACGTTTGGGAAGAGCTCGTCTGGGAGAATGGTTACCCAGAACCTGAGCGAGGATTCCAAGCGATTTCTGAACTCGCTCCTACTCATACACTCGGCTACTATCTTCCTGCTGGACCTACTTGGATAGATGACCCAGCAAGCGAGCTCGGCTACGATATGGCCGATTGCTGGGCCTCGTGCATGATTCCGTTCGATTGGGGTCTGCAATACGATCCACGAGGCTTCGTTATGATCTCTGAGATGGTTAGTGGAGTCTACGTGGTTCAGTTCGATGAGGACTACGATCCACGCTACCACTATCCTGCTCTTTGGTC
>DUJH01000030.1:3280-4239 GCA_013329905.1 Candidatus Thalassarchaeaceae archaeon
GCCTTCGCAATTGTCGCCGTGCTATTGTTAGCCCCTGTTGCATCTGCGCACGGCGCTAACTCATTTTCATTCATCATGCGCAACTCATCGGTGGCCCCTGACGAAGCCGGAGTGCAGCAAAACGATACACTCGTCTTCTACAACGTGGTCAATCACAACCGCACTCTGACACTTGACAATAACTCCGATGGAGTTGCTGATTGGGTTTGTGAAACGGGACCAAGCGATTCGATGAGCGCCGATGACGAATGCTACCTTTGGCTCGACCCCGAGGTTTGGGAGCCTCGCTTAATCGAGATTCAAATCTCTCAGAACGATACTCACTGGATGACGGTGCTTGTCGAGATTATTTCCGACAATCACACCGAGACCGGCCCACCAGACGGTGGTTTTGTTCTGCCCGGCGGCGGTCAAGAACCAGCTGATTCAGACAATGAAGAAACTGACATGCAAAGTGTTCTACTCAGCGGAGCCATTCTCGCTTTCGGCGCCGCCGCTTGCCTGTGGATTCTAAAAAATGTCGAAGGATCGAAGGAATCGATTGAGGAAGGTGAGGAGGAATGATTCAGCGAACTAAGGCACTGAGCGCTATACTCGTCACTGCAAGCTTACTGTTCGCTGGCTGCTTAGGCCAAGAAGAGAGCCCGTTTTACGGGGAGGAAATTGAGCCGATTGTTCCTGTGGAAGATTTCGTACTTTTCGATGAGAACGGCGAACCGTATCAACTCAGCGAACTAGAAGGAAAAGTCATCGTCATCGCCTTCCTCTTCACTCGTTGCCCGGACATCTGCCCCATCGTAAGCGCCAACCTACACTATGTCGCTTCCGAACTCGGTGATGATTACGGCGAAAATGTAGCCATCCTCTCAATCACTGTCGACCCTTGGACCGACAACTCGACAGTGCTCAAGGAATACGCGGATGACCGAGGCTTGCACTGGCCACATCTAACAGGCAGC
>DUJH01000004.1:0-325 GCA_013329905.1 Candidatus Thalassarchaeaceae archaeon
TGGCAGCTTCGTCCAGCACCGCTCGGGCGACTTCAACATGCATCTCCACCGACCTCTCGGCGACGGCGTCGTAGCCGGACACGGCAAGATCGACGGCCGCCGAGTAGTATGCTTCGCGCAGGATTACGCAGTATTCGATGGCAGTATGGGTGAGATGCACGCGCAAAAGATAGCCAAGGTTGCCGAGTTCGCGGAGAAAGCCCAACTTCCTCTCATCGGAATATGGGATGGCGACGGCCAGCGAGTCCAGGATGGAGTTCCAGCCCTAGGCGCGACAGGAGAATTGCTTGACATCCTCGTTGCCTGCTCGGGGCGCATCCCGACC
>DUJH01000004.1:490-4267 GCA_013329905.1 Candidatus Thalassarchaeaceae archaeon
ACCTTCTCGATTATCCTCGGAACCGTAGCAGGAGTCAGCGCCCTTGCCGCTGGTCTTTCCGACTTCGTCATCCTCTCCGATGATCACGGTCAGATGTTCATGCGCTCGCCTTATTTCATTCCTGAAATTGCTAGTGGGGAATTGGATCAACAGAGTCTAGGCGGAGCAGAAGCACATGCTTCCCGCTCAGGCGTAGCATGCATGGTAGCAGAAGACGAAGAGGATGCAATACTAACAGCCTGTGAAATCCTCGCATACTTGCCGGACCACACGCTCGCGGAAGCTGTCTATCTTCCGAGCAGTGACCCGGCAAACCGAGTCTGCGACAAACTCACTGACATTGTTCCAGCAGACTCGAACCGACCATACGACATCAGAAAAGTCATCGAAGAAATCGTCGACGAAGGGCGATTCCTCGAATTATTCCCCTCCTATGCAGAGAACATCGTCATCGGGTTCTCCCGCCTCGACGGCCAATCGGTTGGAATTGTAGCCAATCAACCCAAGGTTTTGGCGGGCTGCCTAGACATCGATGCCTCAGTAAAGGCAGCCCGATTCATCCGCACATGCGATATTTTCAACATCCCTGTTGTGACCTTTGTCGACGTCCCAGGTTTCTTGCCAGGGACCGTTCAGGAGTGGGGTGGCATCATTCGTCATGGCGCTAAATTGCTCTACGCTTACGCTGAGGCTACCGTGCCCAAACTAACCGTCGTCACTCGTAAGGCCTACGGAGGAGCTTACCTCGCAATGTCCTGCAAACACCTACGCTCTGACTACAACATTGCTTGGCCGACAGGGGAATTGGCAGTGATGGGGGCTGAAGGTGCTGTGAATATCATTCATCGACGCGAATTGGCCGAGGCCGAGGATCCGGCCTCGACTCATGTTGAATTGGTGGATGAGTATCGTCGCAAGTTTGGGGATCCTTACGTCGCGGCGCGCAACGGCTGGTTGGATGATGTGATCGAGCCGAGTGAGACGCGTCACAAATTGATTCAGGCGCTCAAGCCGCTTCGCAGTAAGCGAGAATGGGTTCCGCCGAAGAAGCACGGTAACATTCCACTCTGACCTGATGGAGAATTGCTTAAGTTGTCGATGTATAACATTCTACCATGCGAGAGCGATTGCTGACTGCACTAATCTGCACGGCCCTACTGACTTCTATGATTCCTGCCGTTTCGGCGAGCGGGCCTTCTGACTCCCTAATTTGGGGTATTTCTTATGATTGGGCTGACCTTGATGATGACCAAGAAACGCTGACTGGAATCAGTCCGGCGCTGATTATCGAGGACCTCGAACAGGCTGCGATGATTGCCAAGTTCGACCTCGACGCTCTGACTGTAATCAGTGGTAATTCATTCATCTTCGTTGAGCAATGGGAGGATGATGGAGCAACGACAATCGAGGACGGGGATGGAGATACACACACCGTGACAACCCGCCACACCGAAATTACTCTGCGCCACGGAACGAGAAATGATCAGGGGCTCATCTCGAATTGGGAAGATGAAAATTCCTCAATCGACATTTTGTATCGAGCCTCGCAAACGAGCCTCGCAGTATACGATATCGCCTACACAGAATACCTAGATTCTCAGTTGCGACACATCGGCGCAGACCTCATTATGACTGGTTCAGCGAGTCAGGATTTTGAGTTGGAACTACTATTCGAACTCGCTGGCGGCGGTGAATCATACGACGCCGATATTGAGTTTGGAGCATCATTTGGGTTCAATGTAGATTCAATTACATCCGAATGGAGAACCATTGAACCAATCGAGATTCTCGGCCCAATGTCTCACGATGGCTACTCTGGAGGTGATCTATGCTGGGGGGATATATGTGGCATGGTCAGCGGAGACTATTCTGTATCGGCGGAATACGCCTTCTCACTAGCAGGTATTCCAACCGAGGAACTGGATTTATCCGCTGACGCTCTAGATATATCGATATCAGATACTGTCACTTCGGCCGGCGCCTTCTTTGAGGAGTTTGATACTGGATTCTATTCCAGCGAACAAACTCCAGCTTGTAATGGTCTGAACCCTTCGATGGATGCAGACCTCGGACAGGATGCTGATGTTGAGGTTCAATGTCGCCAAGTGGTCCCCGTGTTCTCACCTGGTTTGCTTGGAATGGCAGCCATCTCAACAGCTTCTGCCTTCACCGATAGTTCGGCTTTCGAGGCTGCTATTGAAGAATTAACGCACGAATTGGAATCGATTGGTGAAGATCTCGAAGACGAGGTGAATGAGGAGAATAATTCGGCCGGAGATATCTTCGTCTGCGATGATGGCACCGAGATTCCATCCTATTGGGTAAATGATGGAGAGGTGGATTGTCCCGACGGATCTGATGAATACGGCGCGGAACTTGATGGGGCCGAGGCCATGCTTGAGGCTTGGTCAGAGTCAGATCTTGAATCAACGATGGAGACCTTCATCGAAGCTCTCGAAGATTTGCTTGACGATCATGTCTCGAATCCAGCGATAGATCTGGAACAAGGATGCCTAACGACTCTCTGGGACAGTTCAGAGAAGATGATAGTCGGCATCGCTTGGATGCAAGATGGCTACATGTTGGAAGGTCCGGATATCACTGGTGTCGGCGACCACTCCGTTGATCTTGGAATCGAATATCTTGTTGGAGATACTGCTCGAGCCGCTCAGGCAGCGGCTTCTGACCTCAACAACCTTGTTGGCTTAGCGCCACCTTCACAACACGACGCACGGGATGTGGATGAGTTGCTTGGAACTGATGAGAATGAGACCGGCGTATTCGTTCCTGGTGTGGGAATACTAGCGACCATCGGTTTACTCGGTGCAAGCGCATTATCTCAACGTCGGGACGAGTAATCAATGAGTGAGCCCGAAGCGAAGAGCGGGGCGAAATCGCTCATCATCGTCTTCTTGTTTCTCTCTGCGGGCCTCTGGTTTTCAGATTGGTTCGTCCTCACTGGCACAGGGTCATACACCGAAGGGCTCGACCGTGAGCCGACGATTGTGATCGAATACACGATTGATGCCTCGCAGGAATCAGTATCGATTTCGTTTGAGAATGCAACACCCCTTCTTCAGTATTGGCGGAACCGTGAGACAATTACGGACCCGATTGAGGAGGGGAACGAACCAGGTGACGAAGACTCTGCAGAACTGGAGTCATCAGAGTCTCAGCAAAAAGCCTCTACGAGCTCTTCGAAACTCGATTTCACGCGAACTCTCATTGGGATTCTCATCGTTCTGTTTTGTCTATGTGCCTTCGAAGGAGTAAAGAATTTGAATCGGAATTGGATGAAAGCCAGCCTCGCTGTTTGGTTACTTCTTGGAGCGATGCTTGTGTTCCAATTACCAATTGCCGCAGTCAGTGATTTCGGCATGGATGAGGGGAGTGAATCTTCGACAGGTGGGTTCGACACCGCGAGCAATGATGAGGTGTCAGTCAGTCAATTTGCTCATTTCGAATCTGAGGGAGGATTCGCTGTGGAGTTGCTGGCTCTTCGCTTCGATTACAATTCTCAGGGTTTCGATCTAGGACTCCTTGCCGAAGAGAATCGGCAGGCAGTCATCGATGATGCACCTGCTCCAGATGAACCGGGCTATGAATCGTTCATTCGCTTCGAGGGTGAAATGAAGGCAGGTCCTGGACCGGTTATGCTATGGTGGCTCGTGCTCGGTGCGCTCATGTTCTATTGTATGAGATCCTTTAGGACCGATTCGAGCGAAGGAAGTGAGTCGGCTAGACTGGGTGTGTAGAGTAGCTTCCAAGCCTCAAGGT
>DUJH01000038.1:0-11803 GCA_013329905.1 Candidatus Thalassarchaeaceae archaeon
ACTCCACCGAGTGGAACTGGCTCAGCTAATGATTGGGCGCACTACATTTTATCCACTGGTGATATTTACGAATCACTCGGCTTCGAGGATTCGGGTGCCAATGCACCAACAGTGAGCGATGCTCCCGGTTGGTCTCGCAACCCGACTTCAGGTAGCAATGCCAACAAGTGGTCCCTTGGACAATTGGGAAGTCAAGCTGGACCCTCCACGATGGAGCCATCATTCCCTTACGTTTACGGAGTAAATCTGAACGGCAATTACGGTAACCAAGCCGATGCATATCTTACCAGTCCCTCCTATGAAATCCCAGCAAACAGCTCAGCCACTCTAACTTTCGAGAAGTGGGTCTGTACGGAGAATTATTGGGACGCTATCGGCCTATACATCAAGGTAAATAACGGGGCATGGCAATACTTCGACCCTGGAATCACAGGTTGGTATGACGGCTCTGTCGGTTATTCGGGCAATGGGATGTACGGCAATGATGCTTGGATGGGCGGAGATTGCGGGCAAGATGAATTCGAGAACCGACAGGCTTCCCTCTCCCAATACGCTGGAGATACTGTAAAATTCCGATTCAGGATTTATACCGATTTCTCAGTCATGTACCAAGGTGGATACGTCGATGATTTCGGCATACTAATCCCTAATTATTCCGCTGGAGGTTCATGGACCAGTCCACCAATTGATCTGACTTCAGTTGATGAATTCAATCTCGGATGGTTAGATATCGATGCACTGGTTCCAACCAACACCTCAATCACAGGCACTCTGATTGACACTTCAACCGGAGCGGTTGTGAATGGATTGGAGGACGTAGCATTCCCTATATCGCTAGCAGGAGTCGATTCCGCACTGCATGATAGCGTCAAGGTCGAAGTCAATCTTGACAGCCTAGATCCAGAAGCCTCACCTCGAATCAAGAAGATCTCGTTAGGAGGCAAGAGATTCCTCAGTGCCGATTCCTTCGATACTAACGGCTGGGATATGAGTCCAAGTGTGGAGGTTGTCGACGGATTGCTCAACGCAACGACAATCTCAGGCACAATTACATCGGATTACATCCATTCGTCTCGTCCAATCAAGAGCATCGATGTATCTGGTAATACTTCGAGCGGAATTTCAGTCACCGCCTATGATGAGAACGGCAACCAAATCGGTACGAGTGGAGCGGGTGGAGTAGGATTCACCTACCCAGTAACTGGATTCTCACTCTCTATCGCTCTACCAACCAATGGCTGGATTGATCGAATGGTTATGACCGCGGAATTTGCTGAACCTGCAAAGAATCCGTCATTGGATGTACTCGATGATGATTCAACAGAATGGTCATTCCCAATGGGCGATGATTACGGCCATTATGGATGGCAGTCTCTAATCAGTGGAGATTCTGAGGTGGTGAGTTCCACTCTTGATTTGGATGGAACCAATCCCGCTTCGGTCACAGTGAGAATCCCAACCTCTGCATCATTGTACGGTGGAATCATCACTATTGCGTCTCAATCTGCCGATGGCTTCGCGGCCGCAGTAAGCGTCTCCGTTGAAGGTGCAAGCCAATCTAGCGGCTCTGAAAATTACGTATTCTACAATACTTTGAACGTCGCTCAACTAGGTGCAATTGCTGCTCAAGGCACGAGCCACACGGACTACGATACTGGTAGAGAGTGGCGCGACATCAACATCGAGGTTGATTCGAATAGTGCGCAGACGGTCAGTCTATCGAGACTCGGAATTGGCTACTTATTGTTTGAGAACGTATCTGGTCTAGGTCCGTCTGTGGCTGCTTATCACGATGCTCAAACCACCGATGATCCACCTCCTGAATTGGTCAATATTCCAGTATCGATTTCTGCGGAAGCAGGGATTCTCACTGTCGATGGTGACCTGAAGTTCGATTATATCATCACAAACAGAGATTTCCAAGTTCCAAATACCTTCTACCCCCGTGGAACTCCGTATTCGATTACAACGAAGCACCATCACTTGCATGACAATACACAACTCTCCGAAATTACCCTCCGAGGACAGGCGTCCGACGGACAAGTAATCGAATTCGTTGCCTACAATGGCGCCGATGGACTCTGGGGTGCTGGTGCAGATTCGGTGACGTTGAGTCAGGTGCGTGGAGATAGCGTTCTCGTGTTGAACACCTCCGCGACAACAATCACTGAATCTGTTCACAACGATGGCTACACTGACATCACTGTCGCTTGGGTCTTCGATATCTCATGGAATTGGGACGATGTTGAATCTATCCGCTGGGTGGCAAAGGCCTTGGACAGCGCTGGAGAAACTGTCTGGCCTGCCGTATCTCACAGTGGTCAGTCTGGAAGAAAGGCCGTAGAGAACGATCTACAGGTCGACACCTTCGAGGTTCGAGATCAGTTCGGTAGATTGCTTTCGAATCAGTACTCGACATTCTATCCGTACCCAATCATCGAAGGAAGTATCCTCAACATCACAGGTAATGTAAGATTCCAAGATTCCACCGATAACCGCCCAATTGGAGATGACTTCCAAGTCAGATTGAACCTCTCAGGCAGCCTGATTATGCTGGATTCTGCTGATGGTGGTGAGTTTAGTGGAATCGTCAACACACCTTCAAGCACTGGCGATGTAACTGCCTCTCCTGAACTATTCCGAGTAGGACCGTTGGGAGGAGCCATAGGAGCTCTTGATGTCTCTGGAGTTGCTACCGTAGTTACGATTCGTCAGGACTCAAACCCACCAATCGCGGGGCAAATCGAGGTCAACACTCCGACCGGTCTCACTCGCGCTCACGGTAAGGTCTGGGACCCTACCGTGCCGTTGAGCATGTTCGTGACTATCCAAGAGGCTGAGGCTCGTGGTGAGACTCTGACTCTGCACTACTGGCGCGCCGATGTAGATGACCTCAATGGAGACGGAATCGCCGATGTGGATGAATACCTCTCGCAGACCCAACCACTTAGTTCTGGGATGACTGGAGAACAGCAAGTCAACTTCGCCGGTATCGATGCCTCCGGTCAATCATTCAACAGTCCAGTTCATGTCTATCTTGAAGGGACTGATTGGGCCGGTTTGACCTACCAAGATGGAGGCACAGGAGGTGGCCCGGGTGCAGATGATGCATGGGCTACCATCATCATCGCTACCGATGAGCCTACAACTCTGGTAAACGGTGGATTCGCACTGGACCGTGAAACGGGATATCTGCTAGCAGGAGTCCCTCACACGTTTAGGATGCAGATTAACGAACCTAACGGCTTGCACACGTTGGACAATGTCAGTGTAATGCTTTGTGGAGACCGAATAGACAACCTCGGTAAGTTCACCTACAATCCATCCAATGGGGAAATCTGGACGGCTGACGATTCGATGGTATCACCACTCACAGTTCAGACGCAGCAAATCACCTCGGCAGTGGTTGAATTGGCGATGATGTTCCAACTCTCCTGGCAATTCCCGTGGGAAGACGGCCAATATGGTTGCAAACCAGGTGTGAGCATCATGGATGACATAACCGAGGTTGCCTACCAGAACAATATCGGCGAGTTGACTTGGGAATTGGACAACAGTCTATCGGCTATTCCATCCGAAATGGTCGACATCACGCCACCCGTTGTCGAACCGCAAGATTTGCACCTCTATCTCAGACAAGGGGATGAATTAGAATTGAGTGGCGAAATCTACTATTCAGGATCTGGTGTCGTAATGACTACGATTCCTGACGATCTTGAGGTTGAGATGAAGATTATTTATGGAACTCAAGAAATCAAATCCGTCGCCGAAGTGAATGAAGACGGAACTTGGGTGACTTCAATGACGCTGCCGATGCGAGTTCCTCTCAATCCAACGATGGGGTTGACTACTTCGGTTCTCAATTTACCAGGCCAGGGAGTCTCTACAATCAATGAGGATGCGCAGGTAACTGTAGACAGCATATCACCAACCGTTCTCTTCGATCAGACGAATTATCCTGATTCATCTCTAACGACCTTGGAATCTGACCTTCTAGAGGAGGTTTTGGTAACAGTAACCATAATTGATGAAATTGGTATGTCAGACGATGATCTCGAAGTCGCGTGGGTATTCCTGCGAAATAATTTGCCAGTCGCTGGAACAGAGGACATTGGGGCCCTCTCGTTGATTATCGACGATGATGGCCGTGATATCTTCCAAGGCAAGTTGGACTTCACCCCAGCCCTCGAAGGATTTGAGGTCGCAAATGGTGACCGTATTCTCTTCTGGGTCACATCGACCGACCGGGCTGGAAATGAAATCCAAGGGTTGGGTAGCGATGACACCCCGCGCACAGTCGCCCTGAGAATCATGCAATTCGTCCCATCACTGGACAATGTCGTGGTCACTCCAAAGGACCCATACCCCGACACAACCGTTACAATCGAAACCTTCTGGAGTAATAGTGGAAAGCGCGATGGAACGATTGAGATCAACCTCTACGAATTGACTGGGGATAGCAAGTGGCGGTCTGAGAGTAACACGATCGACCTCGACCTTCCGGCTGAGACCTCATCCGTCTACGCGCGATTCGAGTGGATTGCTGGAGACCCTGGTCAGCCGGTTCTCTACATCATCGTCGACGATGATTTCGACAACCCAGCACACGCAATTCCTGGCATATTAGTCCAGCAGGTGATTACAGAAGATGCTGGAGATGACGAGATGATGACATGGGTCATTATCGGCGGAGTATTCCTTGTTGCGGTGGCGATGGTTGGATTCTTCGTCAACCGTTCACGTTCCGAGGATGACGAGTATTACTACGAAGATGACGAAGATTCGTATTACGAAGAGGATTGGGAGTACGAGGATGAAGAATCAGATGAAGAGGAAGCCGATGAGGCATCCGACGCCGATGAAGCTGAGGATGAGGACGCCGATGAGGCATCCGACGACGACTCAGATGAAGAGTGAATCTCAGATTCTGTAATTCTCTGTCTTCTGGCGCTCTTAGGCGAGTCGTCGAAACCTACTCCGGCCGAGAGGCTGACCTATCGAGTTTATAGACCCCAGAAAGTGGAACCTATCGTTGAGGGAAGTCAATTCTCTCGCATGGGGATGGGGATATGAAAGAGCAGAGCAATGAGGTCACTGTAGAGGAATTGAAGGACGAGGTAGAAGATCTCAGAACGCTTGTTCACACCCTTCTGACGATAATTATGGAAGAGGCGGATGGTGTCCAATCGGGCGCCACCCCACAGATACCCAATCAGCCAAAACGCGGCTACTGTATGTGAGCAGCAAACCAATTTGCAGGCTCTATCGTTCACTCAGTATTCGATGGGTTCGGGATCAATCATTCTCCACATATACCATGATCCGAGGGTCCGGTAAGGCCTCCACTTCTCTGCAATCCCGTTCAATTGGGGCTTGCTCAAAGTCTCTCCCGAATTGTAAACTCGCTCCATGCCTCTGACGACGCCGATGTCATCGATGGGGAATATATCAGGGCGTAGAAGTGAGAAAATCAAAATCATCTCTGCAGTCCAACGTCCTACTCCGCGAAGCGCGATGAGCTTCTCGAGAATATCTTCATCGCTCATCGAGTCCCAATCAAGCGTATGCAATTCGTCTTTCCAAGCCTGGGCTATTCCAACGATATATTCGGCCTTGCGATTGGAGAGGCCAACCGAGCGTAATTCCTCATGCGTACGCAGGAGAATAGAATCGTCGGTCATCGGGCCGACTAGGTCGCACAGTCGATCCCATACGGCGGCAGCGGCCTTAGTCGAAATTTGTTGACCAACAATCGATTTGACGAGGGTGGCGAATAGGTCACCGCGTGAAGTTAGAGGTGGTTCTTCTCGGTCTGCGACGACCTTGGCGATGGATGAGTCAGAGTTGCAAAGTTCGACCTTCGCCTGTTCCCACCAATCTGGAGTGGCACCGGCCTGAACCATGACTTGTGCAGGATATCATTCATTATCGCTTGACCGGTGCGCCAGCATGATGGATGGAGCGCAGGCAATGCTGGCTGCGGGACTCCTGTTAACCATCGCGTTCGCAGGATACGTGATTCTTGACCAAGATTCAACCACCGATGGACTGGCCGACTGGGAAGTTCTCGATGTTTGTCTTGACGACCACGATGGAGCAATTTCACACATTCATGCCTCAATTTCTGTGACTATCAGCGGAAACCAAATCGCAGTGCCGAGTAATACTGGGATTCAGGATGAAATGTGTTCCAATGGAATGCGGGGGATTCACACGCATGATGATACAGGGCGCTTGCACATCGAGACTCCAGGTGCGATGGATGCTCCAGTCGGGGCTTTCTTCCAAATCTGGGGTGAGGATTTCGATGAGACTCACATTCTAAACAAAGAGGCGAACGATGTTAACGAAGTCGTGATGTTTGTCAATGGAGTACAGAACTATGATTACGAGAATTATGTCATGCATGATGGCGATGTAATCGAAATCGAGTATCGCGAGAAGTGAGACTCGGCATGAGCCTAACCTAGGCGATTCATCCCTTGATTACAGCGAATGGCCGTAGGCGGGCGACAGGCCTTGCGAGATTCGCTGAAGCGGTCAGGGCAATGACTTCGTCGACGTCTTTGTAGGCATCCGGAGCTTCTTCAGCGAGAACATTCGGTGTCTTTGCGCGCACGTGGACGCCCGAAGCTTCGAGTTGAGCTCGAAGTTGGTCTGAATCGATCAGCTTGCGGGCGGCCGTGCGCGAGAGGCGACGGCCGGCGCCGTGGCAAGATGATGAGAATGCGTCATTGCCGCCCGATTTTGGCCCAGCGAGGACCCATGAGGCTGTCCCCATGTCGCCGGGCACGAGTACTGGTTGGCCGACGGCGGAGAATCTGCTAGCTAGTTCGGGATGGTCTCCGCCGAGAGCTCTCGTCGCACCTTTGCGGTGGACACAGCATTTGCATGATTTCCCGTGGACGATGTGATCTTCGACTTTGGCGATATTGTGGCTCACATCGTAGACCACTTCGAGACCCCCATCGCGACCGAGATGACCTCGCAGAACATTCCGCAGTCTCTGAGTGAGTGCCGAGCGGTTAGCGAATGCATAATTGCCAGCCGCTCGCATTGCATCGAGATAGGCCGCCCCTTCACGGCTGAATATGGGCGCGGATGCGAGTTGGCGATCGCGCAGTCGGTAATCCCACTTTGGTGCGTACCAATGATCTCCGTCCCGCTGATATTTGCTTTCGATTGCAGCGACGTGCTCGCTGCAAACTTGGTGACCTAGGCCACGCGAACCTGTGTGAATCATCGCGGTAACTTGTCCTTCTCGCAGGCCATAAGCGGCTGCAGCGCTACCATCCTCTATTCTATCGACAACTTGCAATTCGAGGAAGTGATTACCACTACCTAGAGTGCCTAGAGCCTTCATGCCACGCTTTTGGGCACGCTCACCGACATTTCGCTCCTCGCTCTCAAGCACGCCATTTGACTCGATGGCAGCGAGGTCTTGCACCTCTCCCCATCCCATTTCAACAGCCGCCGAAGCACCTTCTGAAAGCACGGCGGCCATACTCGTTTCATCCAATATGACTCCACCTTTACTCGAAGCACCGGCCGGAATCTCCCGCGCCAGCATACCAGCCAGCGCTTTCGCATCGATATCATTGACATCGACATCAAGCGCACAAAGTCGAACTCCGCAATTGATGTCGAATCCAACACCACCTGGAGATATCGCCCCACCGAGCTCACCAGCATCAACATCGGTGGCAACCACGCCACCAATCGGGAATCCATAACCAAAATGCCAGTCAGCCATAGCCCAGGCTTCCCCTACGATTCCGGGTATTCCAGCAGTATTACACAACTGCTCAGGCGAACGGTCGTCAGTATGCCCGGCCATGTGCTCAGCATCGGCTATCAGTAGCGCATCAGTCAGCATTGAACCGTGCTTCGCGATGCGCATCCGCCCCGGTCCATCGGGGCTCAGATGCTTCCTCCACTCAGCACTCATGGCTGATTGGGGGCGTGCCCTCGATTTCAACGCGCCGCAGCGTTACAGACAATCGCTTTCAAGACGGACCAGCCGATGGGGCGGCTGTAGAGGGTCAATTGATGACGTTCGGAGAGACCAACATCCCGTTCTGGGAGGAGTCGGGACACGAGGTTCGCATTTGCAAGGTCACCGGCCTTCGCTTCTGGTCACGAGACCCTGCGCGTACGACCTCTGGCGACACGGTTGAGGATTCATACACCTTCATCGGGAACCCGATTATCGATGGCTTCCCGATGAGAGGAAAGGCGCTGAAAGACGCGATGCGCGAGGCTTTCCTCGGTTATTTCGAGCAGCGGGGTCATTCGCGTGTTGCTCCTTACCCCGTGCTCGCAAGATGGCGCGACGACATCCATCTAACGATAGCGTCGATCGCTGACTTCCAACCACATGTGACGAATGGGACTGTTCCTCCCCCGGCGAACCCTTTGGGAATTAGTCAACCTTGTATTCGTTTGACGGATGTGGCTGCAGTGGGCCGTTCTGGACGTCATTTGACGACATTTGAGATGATGGCGCACCACGCCTTCAATCGACCTCAGGATGGCGAGGTGATTTACTGGATTGACCAATGCGTCCGGTATTGCGACGATATGCTGGTCAACACCTTTGGCGTTGCCCCTGCCGATATCACTTACATCGAAAATCCATGGTCTGGCGGCGGTAACGCCGGGCCCGCACTGGAAGTCATTGTTGGCGGGCTTGAACTTGCGACTCTGGTTTTCATGA
Source organism: Candidatus Thalassarchaeaceae archaeon (assembly GCA_013329905.1). Lineage (GTDB taxonomy): Archaea > Thermoplasmatota > Poseidoniia > Poseidoniales > Thalassarchaeaceae > MGIIb-O1 > MGIIb-O1 sp8684u. Next base: position 8,717 of record DUJH01000038.1, read on the forward strand.
GTCTTGAGGAGCACGAGGACGGCGATGTCGAGATCAAAGGTCTTCGATACCGCGAGATGCCTCTACAAATCATCGATACGGGCTATGGACTCGAGCGATTTTGCTGGGCTGCGGCTGGAACACCGACGATTTACGAAGCGATTTATCCCGAGTCGGTGGATTGGCTCAAGGGACTTGCTGGCTTCGATGAGATGGTTGTAGGGCTGGGGCTCGGAGTCGATACCGATGCTTTGCTCGCCGAGTTGTCTCAACTTGCTGGAATCCTCAATATCGATGTTGGGACTGATGTTGATTCATTGTATCAGCGACTCGCAGAGCGTTTGGCCGATGGCGGAGTTGAGATTTCAGTTGACGATCTCAAACGTGTGACTGAGCCGCTTTCCTCAATTTACGCCATTCCCGATCACATGCACGCGATATGCAACATGTTGGGCGATGGGCTGGTCCCGAGCAATGCCAAGGCGGGTTATCTGGCCCGCATGATGGCGAGGCGAGTTTGTCGCATGAAGGGAGATTTGGGCATCGATGTGAGCCTTGCTGAATTAGGCAAGCACCACATGGACACTCACCTCGATATGACTGGATTTGTTCAGTCGCGCGAAGGAATCCAGGCGATTCTCTCTCTGGAAGAAGCCCGTTATCACGAGATGCTACGCAAGGGTGAGGCGGCGGTCAGAACGGCTCTGCGCGATGTGGCAAAGGATGCCAGCGAAGCACCAGATGAGACGCTTTTCCGACTAGCCGAAGAGCGGGGACTAAACCCTGACATGGTAGTCTCGATAGCTCATGGACTAGGTTGGAACAATCTCTCGGTGCGAGTTGGATTTGCAGCCGATATGGCCGCACGCAATGCTGAGGGCACTAAGGCGGCGGCAAAAGGCAAGACGAAGGAGAAAATTTTCCCAATCGGCCAGCCAACAACAATGCGTGATTATTACGCCGACACCAGCAAAACCGAGTTCCGAGCAACAGTTCTCCATTGCAGCCCAGTCAGCCCAGAGCAAATCGATTCACTCAATCTGTCTACAGAAGTAAGCATCACCCCAACCCATGCGGTAGTCCTCGACCGTACGCTATTCTATCCCGAAGGGGGAGGGCAACTCGGCGACCAAGGCACCCTCGGTGGAGCGAATGTAGCCGATACCCGCGTCGAAAATGGAGTCATCTTCCACCTTACCGACACGGCCCTCACAAGTGGCGAAGTCCAAGGCCAGGTCGACTGGAGCCGACGACGCCAACTGATGGACCATCATACCGCAGTTCACCTCGTCGGTGGTAGCGCAAGAGCACTACTTGGCCCCCACATCTGGCAAGCTGGTTCGAACAAGGGCGAGCGTTACGCCAGAATCGACCTCACTCACCACTCGCGCCTAACACGCGACGATCTCGACCAAATCGAAGACCACGCCAATGAGATCATTAGCGCAAATCTAACCGTCGAAAAAATAGTATTACAGAGGGCCGAAGCCGACGCACGCTTCGGCTTCGAGTTGTACCAAGGTGGACCTCCTAAGCACAGCGAAATACGTGTGATCAAAATCGGCGACCACGATGTGCAAGCCTGTGGTGGAACGCATCACGACAATGTGGGTGAAGTTGGCGAGTTACGCATCATTAGGTCGAGTCAAGTCCAAGACGGGGTCGAGCGTCTGCAAATCGTGGCAGGGGAGACGGCGCGTGAGCACGCGAGGGCTCAAGAGCGATTGCTGAATGAGTCAAGTGAAGTCTTAGGCGTCTCGCCCGAAGACCTCCCTAACACGGTTTCGCGCTTCTTTGAAGAATGGAAATCACAACAGAAGAAAATCGAGGCACTTGAGGCTGAAATCGTTAGACTGAGGACTAGTGGAGGAGGCGATGGAGCTGTCGAAAAAGACGGGATCCGTTACGCTGTGATGGAAGTTGCTGGAGATATGAAAGCTGTAATGGCAATGCTTGGACAACTTACACGTGACCCTGAGAACCCAACACTTGCAGTACTCGGCACCAGAGATGGAGGGGGCAAACTCATCGTGGCTAGCACTGAGGGCTCTATTGTCGCACAGAAACACGATGCTACTGAAATTCTTGCAGCGATAGCTGGCCACATCGATGGCGGCGGCGGAGGTCGTCCCACAATGGCTCAAGGCGGCGGTTCCAATCCTGATGGAATCCCTTCTGCCCTCGATGCCGCTCGTGATTTACTCGGGTTGTGAGTAAATGGTCGAGCAAGTCGATGTCTCTGAGCGCGCTGCTGCTATTGAGTATGCGATTAGAGATGTTGTAGTTCCAGCAGTCGAGTTGGAGAAGCAGGGACACGAGATAATTCGACTCAACATAGGCGATCCTCTTGCCTACGAGGGATTGCCAACTCCAACTCATATGATTGATGCTTACAAACGAGCATTGGATTCACAGGACAATGGCTACGGCCCGTCCTACGGTTTGCCTGCACTACGCCAAGCGATTGCATCCGCCGAGACGGGCAAGGGATGGCCTTGCTCAGAAGACGATGTCTATGTCACCCACGGAGTAACCGAAGCTCTGCAAATCATCTTCGCTGCTTTCCTTGAAGAAGGCACGAAAGTTCTCGCTCCCGGACCTCACTACCCTCCTTACATGGCCTATCCGCAGATGTATGGGGCCACGACGGTCGAATACAGGATGGATCCGACAGACGGTTGGTGCATTGATTTGGATGATATACGTCAAAAAATGGACGACAGCGTCCGACTTTTGGTGCTAATCAATCCGAATAATCCAACCGGAAACGTCGCAACCGCGGCCGAGATTGACGCAGTTTTCGCTATCGCCCGCGATTATCCTAAGTGCACGATTATCGCTGACGAAATTTACGACGGGCTCGATTTCACTGGTTCGCTTGTATCCCTTGCCTCCCGATCAACCGATGTCCCCGTCATCACTCTCAATGGAGTATCGAAGGTCTACTTCGCCCCCGGTTGGCGCATTGGCTACATGGCTTGGCATGACCCTGAGGGAAGACTCGCACTCGTTCGTGACGGGGTAGAGAGGCTTCTACGCAGCAGACTTTGCGCAAGCACACCAGCTCAGCACGGGTTCCTTGCAGGACTTACCGAGGACAGGGGTTGG
>DUJH01000038.1:12089-15260 GCA_013329905.1 Candidatus Thalassarchaeaceae archaeon
TTGTGCGCATAACCGACGAGCGCGTTGCCTCAGACAAACAGTGGGTTCTCGACCTGCTACACAAGCATCACGTCCTGGTCGTACATGGCTCCGGTTTCTCGCCAGAGTTCGGTGCCGGCCATTTCCGCATGGTCTGCTTGCCTGCGATCGATGTCCTCGCAACAGCATTCGACCGCATCGACCAATTCATCAACGGTTGATCGCATGGGATTCTTCGATTTTTTCTGGAAGAAATCGGGCCCCGACAATCCCGAGGATGTCGTCACAAAGAGATGGGTGCCAAATTCAGATGGCACATACAGAGACATTGTGCGCAATTATGACCCACACGAATTAGCGGCTCGCTTCGGCGTCCGAACATTCGAAACTTGGTTTCATCGACTTGAGCAGCGACTTGGTCAGAGCCTAGGTCGTAGATTAGCCCACGCCGCACTCGAACATGAGGAATACATGATTGGATTAGGGGGACTTCCATCACCTTCTGGACGGGATGTCTCGAGGTGGAGCGGTACCGAACAGGATTGGCAAAGCCGAGGGATGGGTCAGTACAGCATGTTGGAAGATGGAGAAGAGGCACGTATCCTAATCGAAAATCCAGCTTCTGCCTCAATCTGTTCAGGATTCATAACAGGCGGATGGGAAAATGCGACTGGTAAACGCCATCGATTTCTCTGGTCTCAAAATACAGAAGAAGGTCTCATAGTCACATTATCTTTGGATGAAAAATCAATTCCTTTGCCAACGAGATCAGATGTCTGCTGGCCTGAACCCGCCTCTGTAATTTCGATGCCTGATGACCTCGAGGAATCGTGGGAGGATTTGAGAATCGATTCCTCGGGAGTGTGGTCAATCATGGGCGAGCGCAGAATGATGGTTCATCGCGACCTCATTCTGCGCTTCGAAGAATTCTGTCTTCCTTACTTACAATCAATTGAGGAAGGCAGACAAGATATGCAGTGGCCTCTTGAAGATGAACAGCAATCGATGTGGTGGACTGCTGCCGCCGATTCGATGCGTCAAACCTTCTTTGAATCGGGTCGGCACATCCTCGTCTCAAAGCCAGAAGACTGGATTGGAATCGCTCGTAGACATCTTTCGATTGAAGGTCTTGGAGGAGTGAAATCGGTCAGGTCCATTGACGCCCACGGAGGTGTTGAACTACAATTTTCTGGCTGTTTTCACCCCGCCCTCGCAGGCGGCGTTCTTCTAGCCTGTTGGGAGCGGGCCCACGGTCGTCGAGGAAACCTCAAGTGCACCTTCAACAGCGGCGCAGTAAGCCTTTCATTGAGTCCCTCGGTAGCCATTGCTGAATGATGTCGCAGATGCGATTTCGCTGAAACGTTATATTCATGTCATAGGTCATCGGGACGGCCCCTTATGGGGCCGGGTGAGGAATTTGGCTTTGAACCACAATCAATACGCAGTCGCGGCGATAGCAGCGACACTATGTCTAGCAGGATTCTATACCATCATCGACGCGGGACTTTCGACCACTGAATCCGGTGGATTTGACTCGGCCGGTTCCGACGTTATCATTTCTGGTGCAGAGGTTCAGGAAGGCGGTTCCGACTTCGACAATGATGGCCTTCCAGATAGGATGGAACAAACTCTCTACGGAACCGATTGGCGTAATAATGACACAGACGGCGATGGTCTCGAAGACGGTTGGGAAATTCAAAATGGCTTAGATCCACTCGATAGTGGAGAACCAAGTGACGGAGATATCGAGAACGTCAACCCTGGTGAGGAAGAAGAAACCGGTGAACAGAACGAAACATTCCCCGACCCTGACAACGGACCCTTCGGCGACCCCGACCGCGATGGTCTGACCAATGAACAGGAAGCCGCAATCGGAACAAATCCAACTGTTCAAGACAGCGACGGAGACGGACTTAATGACCGCTGGGAGTCTCTCTACACTGAGGTCGTTCAGACACCTCAGGGCCCAGTTACTCTACTCGACCCATTAGACCCTAACTGGGGCTGTTCTCTCCTTACACCACAGGTCGAGGCTGAGATGAAACTAATCATCGGCACCTCCACTTGGAACAATCTTCCGATTGGACCCAATGGGGACCACTCTTGCGACTCTGTTCTTGACATCGACCGGCAGGGCCCTGATTCACTTCCTAATTACCTCGAGGAAATCTATGACACAAACCCCCTCGAAGAGGACAGCGACCTAGACCTAATTCCTGATCGAGTCGAGGTTGGCTTCGGCAGTCAAGATTTGCAAGTCCACTGCGGTGTGCCGCAGTTCGGAACCATTCGTATTGACGCACCTTATACTGAATTGATGAGTGGTGTCGGCGACCTAACTTGGTTCAATCAAGACATGGATGGAGACGGTCGCCTCAATGGTCCTGGAGACTGGGATACCGATGGTGACGGAATGCCTGATGGATTCGAATATTGCTACAACACTCTCCTCAACCCCGCCAACTCTACTGATGCTTACGGCGACGGCGACGAGGATGGCCTGAACAATGTCGAGGAGTATGAGGTCGCCTATACTTGGGGCCCAGTCAACTTCACCAGCCCTCTCGTCGCTGATACAGACTTTGATGGCATGCCTGATGGTTGGGAATACCACAGTGGGATCCATCCTAACGACGGCAGCAATGCAGAGGAGGACCCTGACTTCGATGGCTACGATGCAGATGGTGACGGAGGCGTTCGATACACCGACCTCGTAGGCGTCTCAACCGTCAACAACATTATCGTCGAGGTGGGAGATTTCGTTCAGGTCAATAACACCGTGATGTGGGTAAGAACTGTTCAGGACAGTCAATATGTCAACATTCCAGTGAAGGCTCCCACGGCCGGTTACATATACTCAATCAATGTCAATGTCGGCCAAGAAGTCACTAGCCGTCTGCAAGACCTCGCTACAATCGTCGAGGAGCATGAGAGATTCACCAATCTGGATGAGTATAATGCTCGTGACCGAGACGGTGACGGCATCGTCGACGGTCGCTCTACTGACCCATTAGTCCAAGACACCGATAATGACGGTCTCATCGATGGAATCGAAGTCATCGGCTGGACCATTCGAATTGTCGATATGGGTGTGCGCGACGTTGTAGTGCGTTCCGACCCCGGTGTCTACGATACTGATCGTGACGGCCTCTCCGACGCGACAGAATACTACGAAACCTTCACCAACGCGAC
>DUJH01000038.1:15524-25683 GCA_013329905.1 Candidatus Thalassarchaeaceae archaeon
GCCTCGATGTTCGATACCGATAACGATGGTCTTGACGATGGTGAAGAAGTCACTGACGGTGCCGACCAGTATGTCACTCACGCGAATAATGCTGACACCGATAACGATGGCTTGAACGATGGTGGAGAAGTCCTCCACATCCCTCGTCCGTGGCAGACTGCCACCAGTCCTTTGGACAATGATACCGATGATGACGGGCAGCCTGATGGCTGGGAGATGCAAGTCTTCTCAGTCCAGCAAAATACCAATTCTCACAGCCTGTGGATTAGTACTCAGAACTGGCTTCCTCTCGGATGCGACAGTATGCAAGAGTGCGGTATGGGTCCTGGTGGCTGGGTTTGGGACAGCTATCTGAAGGGCTTCCAAACCTCTGGCGACCGCAATGGCGACGGTATTCTCGACCCGAAGTATTTCATCTACGAAATGAATCTGACTGGATTCCCCATTCCGGCAAATGGCCGCTGGGCTCTTGATCCATCGTTTGGCTCAATGCCGGACTCCAACTTCGATATCGATAACGACACCTTACTGAACGCTCTGGAAGCTCCAGACCGCTGGGATACAAACCCGGTTGCCGAGGATACCGACGGCGACATGCTTGCAGACGGCTGGGAGGTCTCTGCCTCCGAGCGTGCAATTAACCTCGGGCTCGTCGACAATAACACACTCGATGCATTGGGTGCTCGAGGCCCGATGGATCCGAGAATGCCTGATTCGGACCTCGATGGAATCGACGATGGAGCGGAAGATTTCGATGGTGATGGGCTGAATAGATCGCACTTGCTCAACCGTTACTGTCCAGGATGGAATAACCCACAGAACGCCGAGTGCCACATCGATCCAACGACGACTCAAGGAGGTAATTTCTACGACGATCTAGAGAATTACACGAATTACGAAGAATTCCAAAATGGCACCGACCCGGTCCTCGCCGATACAGACGGAGATGGATGGGGCGACGGTTCTGAAGTCTATCACCAAGATCATGATGACGATGGAATGTGGTCTGGATGGGAATTCTACTTCGACTTCGACCCATATGATCCAGCCGATGCCTACATTGATTCCGATGGCGATGGCTACATGAATAAGTGCGAGAATAAATGGAATACGAATCCGAAGGATCCCACGAGTTTCCCGAGTCAAGGTGAACTCTGTACCAACGATTGATGTCGCGATTCCCCTTATGTTTCATCTCCTGAACGGTCCTCGGGTGGCTTGGTGATACGATGTCTTGGTGGGTAATGCCGACAACTGCGGACATCGGCTTCCGCGCATTTTCCAGTAGCCCTAGTGGACTTCTGAGGGAGGCTGCGCTGGCTTTGCAAGGTATTCAGATGTCAGACCGTGGCGCGGAACTGCTCAACGGGCACATCCGCCATGTTGGTGAATGGGCAGTCGCAGTTCCGACAGGCGACCTAGAGAGGGGTCTGGTCAGATGGCTCGAAGAGGTCCTCTATCAGGGATCTGCGGAAGATCGATGGTTGGTTGAATCTGACCCTGTAATCGAGGAGGATTACTTACGCGCGCAGGTACTTTGGGTCGATGCGCGCGATGTCGAACTTGAGGTTGAAGTGAAGGCAATCACTCTGCACGATCTCGCAGTTCGTGAAGTGGCTGAAGGAGAGATTGTCGAAGGAGTCGAAGGCGTTCCATCCTTCGAAGGTCCTGGCTGGATGGCGCAAGTTGTATTAGACATCTGATGCAAATCAACCGATTGCTTCCCAGATGTAGAATACTCCACTGGCAACAATTCCAATCATTACGCCATTATGAATCCAAGAAGTTTTCAATGATTTTAACCATCTCTTTCCTACTCTAACTCCAATAATAGCTGAGATCACTAAGACAGCGGTGATGTCTGAATGAGCGAGGATTTCTTCTGGTCTAAAAATCAGATAAATCGGAATTCTTGAGAGATCAACGCATAGGGCAAGTATGCTAGCAGTCGCCGCATAAGCCATTTTATCTGGCAATCTACGGGTTAGGAACATTGCACGTAGTGCACCTTGGTGTCCAGATAACCCTCCCATAAATCCGGAACCGAATCCGCCAATTTGGTCATTAGCCTCTGGTATTCGATATCCAGTCCAATTCTCAGAAAGAGTTAGTATTGGCAAGAATATCAAGAAAATTCCGATTATTAGTAGCAGAGGTTCCTGAGGCACCTGATTTTGTAAAATAGCTCCCAGGATTGCACCCCCAACTAACCAAACTCCATAGTGTCGAAAAGCGGTTAGATCCACCGATTCCCACATACTCCAGCACTTTGCTCCGTTGTGGGCTCCGTGAACTACCGCAACCACTGCCACTGCCTCATGAGGTGGCATTAGAAGTAGGACAAATGGTGTCAGCATGGTCGACAAACCGAACCCTGCAGGTACGGTTAATGCAGCAGCAAAGAATGCCCCAATTGCTGCAATAAGTAGGATGTCCATGATGCTCTGTCGCGGATTGATATTGTAGGTTTTTTCCCAATATCAATCTTAGAGGTCGTCCTATTCTTCTACATTGAATCTTTGATAGACTTCATTTGTAGTTTGAGTCACGCGAATGAAAGTCGTACACTTCGGCAAATCCTTGATCCTTCGCGCACCAACATAGGAACAAGCAGACCGAACCCCACCAAGAATTTCCTGAACAGTAATCTCAACCGGCCCACGATAAGGCACGCGAACCTCCTTTCCCTCTGGAGCACGGTGCTTTGCCACCTCTCCATAATGAGTCTCCATCGCTTTAGCGCTCGACATTCCGTAGAATGACATGTATTGCTTTCCATTTGAGTCGGTCACTAACTCTCCACCCGACTCATCGTGACCGGCAAACATACCACCCAGCATTACGAAATCAGCCCCGGCAGCAAAGGCCTTGGCAACATCTCCGGGGCTTGAACAGCCACCATCAGCCATCACATGACCAGCTAGTCCATGGGCCGCATCAGCACACTCAGCAATAGCGGAAAGCTGAGGATAACCAACACCCGCAACCTTGCGTGTTGTACAAACCGAGCCAGGGCCGATTCCAACCTTGACGATATCAGCGCCCGCGAGAATCAACGCTTCAGTCATCTCTCGCGTAGCAACATTGCCGGCAATCACAATCGCCGAAGGAAATTCACTGCGAACCCTCTTGACGAATTGGAGGAATACCTCTCGGTAACCATTTGCAACGTCGATGCAGATCATTTTGGTGCCCGCGTGTGTAGCCATTTTTCTCTTGAGCAAATCAAACGAATCCTCCGTCGAACCGCACGTCACCGCCACAAACTCGGGATCAACCCCGTCTTCCCAAGCTTGTGCATAATCCCGAGTCGAGTAGAATTTCTGCATACATGTCAGCATCTTATGCTTCTGCAATTCAGCCGCGATGCTGAACAAACCGGTCGTATCCATATTGGCTGCTACGATTGGCACACCTGACCAAATAGTGTCGGAATGACGGAATTTGAAGTCTCGGAAAAGCGATACGTCCGAACGAGAAACCAGCGTGCTGCGCTTCGGTCGGATCAATACATCATCAAAAGTAAGCTTCACATCGTGCTCTACACGCATCAGAACCTTACTACTGCAACGAAGGTGCGCTTAAGACGGTTATGACCGAAAAATACGCCTATTTCAAGAGTCATTTCGAGAATTCAAAATAATGTCAAAATGGTGCTCGTGCCGGGATTTGAACCCGGGTCGACGGATCGAGAGTCCGTCATGATGGACCGAACTACACTACACGAGCGAGTAGCCCGGCGACCGAGGCTCGGTATTTCAAAACGATGGAGGGAGCCTCATTCAAGCGCTTCACATTCACTTTTACTTTCACTTTCCTCTCTGTTCCGGTTCTTCATATGCTGACCGAGCAACATCAGGCCATGAACCGAAGCCTGAACCCCGATAGCCAACGAATCTACAGGAAGCGATCCGACCCTGTTCGCATCGTCTCCTTCGCTGCCCTAAACAAGACCGCTGCAAGCCGACGAAGACCTCAACCAGAGGCGCTTGTCAATTCCTCAAACGGTAGGGCTGACGATGGACTCTGGCAGCCAATGCCACAACGCGCAATCGAAGTTAGCGTGAGTCCATCGAGCTGGTCTGGATTGCACTCGCGAGTGATGGCCTCTCGCCAAATTCCTATGGAGGCGATCTGATGTCCCGTACACGACGCCTACGAGAGGCGGTTCTAGTTTTTCTTGGAGAGAAGGGAAATGCGAACACCGTCGAAGTTTTCGATCACCTCAATGAAAGATTCCGCTGGGGCGCTACGATGAACCAGGTGGGTAACATTCTCGCCAAGGATCCGCGCTTTGCCAAAGTAGGGCATCAGCGCGGCCAATTCCGCGGCAGTGTCTACACTGTCTGCGTCTGGTCGCTGTCCGCGGAACCGTTGATTTCAGCGTCGTGAATCGTGCAAGCAATCAAGACGCGCACGCCCTCGTCGGAGGCGTGGGTCGAATCGCTGATTGGGGCCTGCTCTTCCGAGCAGGCAATTGCATCAGTGGATTCGTCGGAGTATTCCTCGGTGCAGTTCTTGCTCTTGGCGAATTTCCTTCCGATGATAATCTGCTTATCACCACATTGCTTGCCTTGTCGGTCTACTCCTTCATGGCCTCTTGGAATGCTCTGAATGATTACCTCGACCTTGAAATTGATAGGGTAAATCGCCCGGATAGGCCATTACCTTCCGGTCGTATAAGCAAGAGAACTGCTCTGATTTCAATCATTCTAACTGGATTGATTTCATTCATTTCCTTATTCTTCGCCGCCGTCACCGCGAACTCAATCGGCGAATTCGACGAATGGAAGTACACAATTTTGATCTGGATCATGGCCCTAGCTCTCTTGCTAAATTATGAGGACGATCGATGGCTTCTCGGCCTCAAGAATAGAGGATTGCCTGGAAATATGGCAATTTCACTTTCGGTCGGGTTAGTAGTCCTCTACGGAGCTGCCGGTGTATTCGAGCCACTGAACCCCCGTGCTCTTTCCCTATTCTTCGTTGGAACTCTCTACAACTTCGCACGCGAGATCATCAAGGATGTCGAAGACATGGAAGGCGACGAAGGGCGCAATACCTACGCCATGCGAGTCGGAGCAGACAAGGCTCGGACAGTGGCTTGGGCAGTCTTACTTCTGACCCTAATTGCCCTGTTGACTCCATTTGCTATGGGTGTATTCAACCAACTTCACCTACTCCTCGTTGCACCTGCTCTATTCACTTTGTTACAGGTCAAGAAGCATATTGTGCTCACCGAGGATACGGCTGCTTCTCGTCTGATTAAGCGTTCAATGGTTCTGGCGATGGTTGGAATACTCACCGCGTCGCTTCTCTGAATCAATTCCCCACCAAAGTAGGTGTCGAGTAGTTCAGAGCTCGCGATAAGCCTGCCATGCGTCGTTATTGCATAGGTAGGTCAGCAGCGACATCTGTGCCCACATGCGGTTCTCAGCCTGATCGAGGACGATACTATTCTTCGAATCAATCACACCATCGGTGACTTCCTCACCGCGGTGTGCGGGTAAGCAGTGCATGAAAATATAGTCTGGGCGAGCGTATGCGACGAGTTCTTCGTTTACTTGAAAACCCTCGAATGCATCGATTTTTTCCTCCATGTGTTCCTCACCCATAGAGACGAAGATATCGGTGTAAATGACACCAGCATCGGTGACGGCTTCGATGGGATCATTCGTGCCGGTGATACTAGCGCCGGTCTTGGCAGCAATCTCCTGACACCGCGCTAGAACGCCAGCGTCAGGTTCCATCCCGATCGGCGTGGCATACTTCACATCGTATCCGAGTGTCAATCCAGCAAGCGCCAAATCGTGGAAGACATTGTTTCCATCTCCTACCCAAGCGATGTGACCATCGGAGTTTGCGAATTCACGAATCGCCATCAGGTCGGCAGCAGATTGGCAAGGATGGTGCATATCGGAGAGAGCATTGATGACTGGAACCGATGCAGTGCGAGCTAATTCAGTAACGTCAGCATGCCCGAAGCAGCGGTAGGTTATACCATCAAGAAAGCGCGATAGAACTGCCGCTGTATCGCCAATCGACTCTGATTTTCCGAGTTGAATATCATTTGCTAGAAGAGTCAGAGGTTGCCCGCCGAGGCGGCTGACGCCGACCTCAAATGATACGCGTGTGCGCGTCGAGGGCTTTTCGTAAATTGAACCGATCGACATGCCGTCGAGCGGCTTGAAATCCTGATGAATCTCAACATCATGCTTGTAGCGAATCGCCCAGTCGATAATCTCTTCAAAATCATCGACCAAATCATCGATTGCAAGAAGATCCATCTTCTCATTGTCGCTCATGTTCGATATCTCCTGCAAATCCATCTCTTATATCTGCCATACCACCGAACACAGTCTGGGCAAATGTCAGCAAGTCAGCCAGTCCTTCCTCTTCCTCGCTAGATAAAGGCACAAGCCCTGGCTGGATGGCCGCATGCTGCATCATGCGTAATTGACCAATTGCGAATTCTGCCCTCGAAGACCCAGAGTGATGATCTCTTGACTCGGCTGCAGACTCCTCATACAAGGCAGCCTCCAACGCATCGAGATTATCTCCCCACTCAAGAATCTTTGAAAGGACCTCGGGTTCGAGCAAATCAGCCTTCGAAAGGAAGTTAGCAGTTGGTAGACCCAAGCGGAAGTGAACAATTGATGAAAGAAGCATCTGAGAAACGAATCCGCTTGGTGTCTGAGACAGCATCGGGTCGAATAAGAAAGCCAAGCACGCACGACCCTGACCGAGTACCTCAACCAAGTGGGTGCTCGCTTCTCTGAAAGCAAACAATTCAACCTGACCTGGCGTATCAATCACCAAAACATCGCCCGACAATCCCTCAATCTCGTCAAACACATCCTCTGCCTGAGCTGCGACCAAGTCAGCAGCCAAGATTTGGGCCCCGTTGGGGCCGAGGTCGTACTCGTCCATTACGTCGGCTAAAGAGACCAAATCGCGAACATCGAACTCAGGGTCGTAATGGACTCGTTCGGCACCCGGATCGAGATTGATACACAGCACATCCACCTGTAGGAATCTAGCCCAGCGTTGGAAGGCAGTGACTAATGTGCTCTTTCCAGCACCAGCAGTACCGACTACAAAGATGACCGGGGGAGTGGTTCCGTCTTGATTGCTCATGGCTTCCTGCCGGCATGAGGGGTAATTCAAACATTCGTGAATCGAATCAGTCCGTAGGACTGTGAGCGAGCAATGGTTAAACCAATCGAATGCGCGTCCATACTTACCCTCGAGGCTGCTTCCGCCATGTCCGATACTCCACCCCCTCCTCCTCCGGGCATGCCTCCGTTCCCACCTCCTCCACCCCCACCTGGATTCGATGTGAATGACGAAGAGGACGAGTTTAGCGATATGATTGAACAGGAGGCGGTCGAGGTGGAAGTCAAGGAAAACGAAGAATCAACATTTGCTCCGCCTCCGCCCATCCCACCAGGCTTCGACATACCTCCACCTACCCCCCCTGGTCTCGATTTACCACCACCAGCGCCACCTACGGGACTCGAATCACCACCACTTCCTCCTGGAATGGAAGGTATTGCACCTCCGCCGCCTCCTGGATTTGAGGCGGCCGATGAGGAAATTTCTGAGGCTGCGGCCGACGATGAGGATTGGCTTTCGGAAGAATACGACCTCGAATCCTTCGATGATTCTCTAGCGGCGCTCGATGGGTCACTCGAGGAAGATAATACTGAGGAACAAGCTGATGTCGGCGACCTCAATGCAGCACTGGACTCAGCCTTAGCATCGGAACCGAGCGCGGCATTAGATAGTCCGCCAGTGAATGACCCATTCGGAGTTCCACCGCCTGCCGACCCCTTCGCATCCGCCTTTGAGGAAGCGATCGAAGAAGTCTCAACTCCGCGAGAACCGGCGCCGGCACTTTCGAGCAATCTCAGGCCGGCTGCCGAAGTCGACGCGATTCCCGGAGACAAATTACACGTCACTTTGAGAGAAAAGGAGGAATCAGTCCTCAATCCAGATGGTACGGTTCGCCAGCAATCAATCGACGGTGAACTCATTCTCCGAAATTCAAGCCGCAAGGACCGAGCTTGGGACATCGAGGTTCTCTTGCAGAATACTGGGGCAACCGATATCGGAGGCGGTGCAATCACCGTCCGTGAACTCGATGCTACTCAGACCACGAATCTTCCCTACACCGCCTCTGGCCCGCGGATGATGATTCTCCGCGAACACCTCGACACTGAGCCGGAGCGGCCACAAGAGGCCAGTCTCTCGATGGTTTACTCAGAGCATTCTCAGGAAATCCTCGTCCGCCTCAGCGTTGAGAATATCGCACCTGTCGCTCTCATGGACGTCGTTGTGCGACGCGCCCTTCCTGACAATTTCGAACTTTCAGATGGGCCGGAATACGATATCAAAGATAAGGAACTCGTTTGGCGTATCGGGCGACTCTCGGTCGGTGAGAGTGCCACTCTCGAAATTGCACCAAGAGTCACCACTCGAACCATCCAGCGCTTCGCAACAGGTACGGTAAGCGGGGCTTATTCGTGCGAAGCGACGGTTTCCCGAGCCCAGTTCGATGCTGTTACATCCAGGGCTCGACAATTCGGCTACGTATCTCCTAAGGAAGACGACCGACCCGATGTTTTCCATTGCAAACTCGTTGTCGAAAATCGGTCGTCATTCGTTGTTAGTTTATCCGGTGCCACAGTGTGGTTAGCAGGTCGCAGCGACCCGTTTTTGGAGATGGAGGATATACGAGAAGACATTCCTCCAGAAGGACTCTGGGACTCTCTTGAAAAGCGGATTGAAGCAATTGATAAACCAAATTTCACTCATGAAATTAATTACTCGATTCTGCCTCGTGCGAACGTCGAATCGACTGGTATCCTCGAGCTGAAGGAGAGGAGTATCAAGGTCCTCGACGCTGAGGTCAACAAGCAGTACAGCATCTCGCGTATCCGCTCTTATGTCCCCTCAGATCTCGAATGCATAACAGTCGTGGAAAACACCGGTTCGGCCCCGATAAACGTCATGCGCTTGCTTGACGATATCCCTGGAATTTTCAACATACCTTCTTCAGATCAAGTCCGTATTGAAATTGAAGGGACGGACTTGAATCATGATCAATATCGAATCGAGGTGGTTGACGGAACTCAACTCGAAGAGCAACTCATCTCACCTGATTCTCAAGGCCACGCGCTTCGAATCACCGTCGGCACCTCGGCCCCACTCGGCTTGCAGCCAGGTAAATCTCTGACGATTAGTTACTCACTACACGCTGAGGACCCATCGCCACAGAATGACAGATTGGCGGCACCTATTCGGGCCGATTTCAGTATGGAACGGTTCGGCCCGGTCGCAACAAGATTCTGTAACCGTGCTCCGATGATCAGAGTCGTCCACCGCCGCAGGCGGTTCTCTACCGGCAAGGAGGTATTCCCGGCTGCCGGTTCGGGTCGTTATGAGATTCTATTGATGTTCCAGAACGACTCCGATAGCGCACTAGAAGATCTCTTGCTGCACGATGTCGTACCTGGCACTTTCAGCATTGAGAAATCAACCGTGCGATCAAACCAATCGGGAGAACGCTCAATCGATTTCAGCAAGGAATCGGCCAGAGAGGGAACTCACGTCAGCTGGCCAATCGGCCGCATCGAGAAGAACGAGCGTATCGAAGTTGTTTTCGAGATTCATGGCGATTCCGAGAGCGAATACAAGGTCGCCGACGCACAGGATTACCACGGCGCCACCTTCGGCGACGAGGTCGACGAAGAACCAAATCTACCCGATTGGGTCGATGAGGCGACGCGATCGATGCCCGAGCCTCCAGCCCATGAGCCAGAACTGGAGGCTGAGGATGATGTCGAGGAAGAAGAAGCCGAGGTGGCTACCGATGAGGTTACAGAAGAACCTGTAGTGACTGAATTAGAACCCGCTGAGGATGAGTCGGTCGACTTCTCAAAGCCACAGGTGCAATCCATCGATCCAGAATGGGTCGGTGATGAAGAAGAGGCCACTGAGGACTCAGAAGAGGCAGATGAAGACCAATCAGATACTCCTGCTATACCAACTCCAGATGTCTGTCCAGTCTGTGGAACCGAGGCTGCTGTGGGGTCCTCGTCATGCGAGACTTGCAGTTTCCAATTCAGTTGAGGGCAACTGAAGATGGCTCACATTT
>DUJH01000021.1:0-11819 GCA_013329905.1 Candidatus Thalassarchaeaceae archaeon
GATTTACACATCCTCATCTCGTCAATAATCGAAGAAGGATCAGTAATCGACAGTGGCCCCTTTCCGAAGGTATTACGATCGCGGCTCTTTCGCGTAAGAGCTGAATTCACTAATTCATCTAGCCCATCGTGCAATTTCTGAACTAAATGAACTGCTTTAGACTCGGAAAGAGCACCTGTAACAACATCTTCTAGATCATCTAGCGAATGCGCCGAATCAATAGGCCATCCAGCAACGGCACCCTCGACACCTATTCGCCGACCTTCCCAGATTTCTGCGAGTGTGTCCTGAGGTTGGACAAACAAGGAGACATCCCAACCGGAGTCACCGTGTTGAGCCATTAGAATAGCACCAGGGTCAGACCATCCGCAGAGATACAGAACTGAAGAGCTCGCTCGGTATGGATAGGTGACATCGTTCGAGCGTATAGACATTGGATTGGTCGGAATCAGAACCAAGGAATCCTCTGGAACCTGAGCGAGGAATCGAGACTGCCGTCCACGATACTCCGCCTCATCGAAGGGTAGCCCTACCATACTGCTCACGCCTGCGCGACAAGTGAGGCGTTCTTAGGACTGTGGGACAGAAAAGGAGAGCAATTGTTCAGGACTTCCACTTTGGAATACTCTTCTCACTGCCTCCGCGAAGACGTTGAGCAATGGCGTAGGTCAGGAAAAGAGCACTGAAAACCAGTCCGATAAGAGCTACAGGGAATGGCTTGACTTCGTCGGGATGGACCAATTGAACCGATAGCGTTGCTATCTCGCCGTCATCATCGATTACTTCGAGCGTCAGCCAAGCGCGATAGATGCTCTCGTCAGGCCAAACGAAATCCCGATTGCAACCCTCGTATAATGGAGTGCCGTTAAAGAGCCAAATGCAGCGTAGTGTACCTGCATCGTTCTCCGTATCTGTGCTTAAAGTGGCATCGATTAGAGTGTTGGAAGGCGCCTTAAGACGGAATTCTTCTCCATCGGCGACCGCAATCCCATCAATAGATAGAGAAGCAGTAGGGACGCGATTGTGAATGTCAAATTCAACCACTCTTGTTGATGAAAGGCCTCCTTGATCATAAACAGTCAGACTAAGCGTGAAATTACCACAACTTGTAGCAGATACGCTGTAAGCGGTCAAATCATCACCCATCTGAACATCGACAGGTATAGTTCCAGTGTGAGAGGGACGTCTTAGCGTCCAAACATAGTACATGTCTGTTCGGCCCCAATAAGGATCCTCAGTCATCGAGGCATCAAAGGTGTGCCACTCATTTGTTTCTTCTACAGAATCGATACCGTCTAATTTTATGATTGGGGGCGCGTTATTCACACGAATTGAGTAATGTACCAAAGCGCCGTCAGAAAAAGCTTGCTCAAGAGAACAAGCCATCAATTCTACATCGAGCCAACCATCAAGTTTTGATGATATATCCCAATCAATTTCGAAATTACCACCAGAGAGTATCGTTACCTGTTGTGCCGTCGATGAACCAGCACAAGCAAAGACATCAGGGGTATGAGACGCTGTAATGAGACCCTGAGCGAGAGAGCTCTGAATTCCAAGCGTCATCTCGTCATCGAGGTAAGTTCCAATCCATCCGCTGATACTTAGCGATCCATCGACTAGCATCCCGGCTTGATTTTCTGCAACTAGGAAGCCGAGAAGATGTGTAGTATTCTCATCGGCCATGAATACGACGCGTGTTTCTACCTTCTCGGTGCCCGAAGCATCCTTCGAATGCAAACTGACGTAGCAAGCGCATTCGCCAGTGGCATCGAACGAGAGATCGAATGACCAAGCCCACTGTGGCCGACTGCTGGTGGAATCAATTTCATCAAAAGATGATTTGAGATCGCCGCCATCGAATGTTGATCCATTCTTAGCGACTCGCCAAAAAAACTCGGAAGGCTCAACCTCATCTTCGAGCACCCCTGTGAAAGTGATAGTGTCCATGGTGCTGGCACCATTCTCCACATCGATGCTAATGAGAGTTGGATCATCTGTGGAGTCCGCATGAGCGCTGTTAGAAGACGCCAACAACACTGCAAAACACAGCAATGATAGTACACTCAGGCGCCTCATCGAACCCTTGGATTCGATTACGTGTCTTGAACCTCATGGCGATTCGTTCGCATCACCTTTCAGAGATATGCAATTGCCATGATAACTCATCCAGCCAAGTTCCGAGAGTTTCGCGGTCAACGAATTCATGGCTCGCTTCGGCGGTAAGAATGCAATCACAAGCAGCAGCCGCCAATAATCCAGCATCCTCCATCGACAGCCCATTGCCAAGAGCAACTGCAAGGGCTGTCGCAGCCGCATCATGCAGGCCAATCTGTTGTTTCGGCGTTGAGGCTACACAATCGAAGTGCAAAGTATCACCTTTGGATTGGTAAAGAGTGACTCCATGAACACCTCCGAGCACCACTAAGGCTTCCCAATCGTAGGTTGAGATCAACTCGTCTGCCGCACTTTGTGAATCCTCACTCTCGAGGCGTCGGCGCATCAATTCCATCCCTCGCATTTCAACAAGAACAACGGTGGCCCCCCTACTGCGCTCCAAGCCAGTTAGTTTTGGATCGACAATCACCGGAATTCCTTGTTCGGTCGCAGCAGAAATCAGGGAAGAAGCCCCTGCGACCGTGACTGCGCCCTTGTCATAATCTGAAATTACTAGAGCACAGCTATCGGCCAATCCAGTCATCGCATTACCTGCCAATTTGGCCGACATTGAATCGTCCATCGCTTCTAACGGACCACGATCTGCCTGCAATAGGATTTGACTTTCATCCAAAAGGCTCTCCCGACTGCCGAAGAAGCGAATTTTGACGAGCGTGTGCAAGCCCGCCACACGCTCGATTCCAGCCGTTGAAATGCCATCATTAGCTAACATCTCGATAATTGAACTCCCCTCGCGATCATCACCCACGAAGGTATGGAATCCGACATCTAATCCAATCGAATTTAATCCTCGCGCGATGTGGGCAGCAGCCCCCGGGCTTTCATCTGTCTGGAATATCTTGAGAACGGGAACCGGAGCGATTGAATTGAGGTTATTTGCGTAGCCGTGGTGGTAACGATCGAGCATCACATCTCCTAGAAGTGTCACTCGAGAGCCTGCCATCGCGTCAAGAGAAGCGCGTAATCGAAGCAGTGAATCAGTCCGCGAGACCTCGTCTTCGCCCATTGCCATGACTCCTCGTGAGAGAGGAGATGAATGAGTTTTGGGGGACGCACACTCTCCTAGCCCGACCGACGCACTCAAGCGAAACGGGCTCCTCGAACGGACATGCCCTCCACCTCGTCACCCTGGTCCTACAGTGGTGCGGCTGCCAATAGGTTGTGGCATAAGTCAGCGATTGGGCGGCCCGCAGAAGGTGGTTCTCTATTGCTCTCGCCGGCTGAGACACTCTTCGTTCACCATCATAGAAATGTGGAGTTACCTTCGGATGGTTGGTTAGAGATTGCTCTGAATACTGATAGCTTTTTGATGCAAAAATACGCTGTTTTGGAAGCTTTGCGTGTGCCAGGAAATAAAGTGGTTTTGGCTGCGAATTTGGAGGCAGTAGAGCAGACGGCACAAGCCGAGAGTTGGGCTGCTCGTTGGGCTTCTGATTCTCATCCTAGGGATTCTTCGCCGATAGCGGAGGTAAGGTGGTTCCAAGACTCAGATTCCTTGGATTCGGATGGACTGTTTGAGTGGGCTGAGCGTGTTGTAAGTAACGGACGCGTTGCTGAAGTACTCGTCGTCGATTCGGAGTTGAGTGTTGTTACTTACCGAGTGTCTTCTGCTAATCCACTAGGAGAATTAGATTCAACTGATGTTTTTGCTGCTATAGGTGCAACTTCTGGAGGAGTTGCCTCTGCAGGAGGGCGCTTGTATTCTAATGAATCATGGAACATAAAACAACTTGGCGTCCCAACCGAGGCAGGGGTGCATGTCGATGGAATAACTTGTGAAATTATCGATGGTCTCGAACCGCTTTCGGAGGGAGCACAGATTCTGATTGATTTACTTGGCAGAGGGCTTGTTATGCGCCCCGGATTCAAGTATGGTACTCGCTGGCGCTGTTACGATAAGCCGCTTGGAGAAGATCACGCACCATACCTCGTGGTCCTTCCTTCCGAGGCCCCTCACGATTGGGGCGGTGCTTGTTTGGCATCGAGATTGGCGGCCGGAGTGAACAAGATCTGGTTACATCCTGTTCAATATGGCGAAAACTGGTGTTATCTTGCGGTCACACGCCCGCCTGCGGATTCGCGCTGGTCGAATCCTAATCGGCGCTAAAGTCTGGTTCGATCGGGTCAGACTCAGAGAACGTTTGTGGTGGAGAGGGAGCAGAAGTAGGAGCACGTGTGTTTCCACCAGTTACAACCGATATCGCAAGGAGCAACATGATCATCATAATCGCATTACTTGGCTGAACTAACCAAGTTAGAGGACTGGCACCATTGAATGAGGATTGAGCAGTCAAAGTCACTGCAACACGCTGTTCAAGACCAAAAGTATCGACGAAAACCAACTCACCCTCAGCGACCATTCCTGGAGTCAAAAGGCCTGCAGGTTCGATGTCGAGTTCGATTATTGGACAGGCATCGAACTCGCCTTGATTATGGACGGAAGCGATTCGGGAAAGTGCACCTTCAATCGCTATCGAATATGTCCGAGATGCGCTTCCGGAACACGAGGTTATGAGTGAAATTCGTGATGCTTCGTCCCACGCAATGATCTCAGAGAGATGTTCGCTTTCGATTCTGTGTCCTACAGAATACCAATCGAGGTCAATTTCCAATTGTCTTTCACCTTCGCAACCGGCTGTGCCTCGCAAATAACCCGCTGGCCCTACTATCTCACTGGCGGGCAGTAACTCGAAAGTGGAAATTCCTTCAGGTACCTCCACAATCCTTGGGCCACCTTCGGCTGAGGAAGCTGAAGAGTGGATATCAACCAGTAAATTACAGGCTTGGTCGGCGCTGATGCTAGCAAAGATTGCTTCTGCGCCGAGAACCTCTAGTGGACCTCTCGGTGGTAAAATGTCCACCGATGAGGATTGATTTGGGAAATCAAAGGAAATTATCGCTTGGCTGGATGTAAGTGAGTCGATGTTTGCTGTCCACGGTACGAGGCGCCCGCGACTGTCACGGATTTGCATTCCTGTCGCACCTAATTGTTCGCCTTCGGTGAAGACATCTTCTGCTGACCCAGTGTCTCTTCCTCTCTCTAGGGCAGCATCTCCATCTGCCTCAATTATCCGTAACCATGCCGAATCGGGATCTGTATTGACGAGGTTTTCATCCTCGTCTCCGTTATTGCGGTCTTGTTGTTCGACGAGGACCCCGTGACCAGGGAGGGCTGAGTCAAAGCCGGCGTCCGAGCGCAGAGTAAAGCGAATCCACTCGTTAGGACCTATCTCAACCTCTATCGATGAACCACCTTCGCTGATACCTGAAATCGAATGAGTTGAATCAATATCGGGTTGGACGGTAATGCTTCTGTCGACTCCGATTAAGTCTAGAGTAGATGAGGAAGGCATCGATGGAGTGGCACCATTTCCGTTCCAATTGCCACTCGCCATCAAGCCCCAATCTCCGATGCCATTCCAACTGCTAGTCGGCAATTCGCTGTGAACATCGTAGAGGTCGAGAGCACCCATCTGATGGAGCATCTCATGGACGATTGTTCCGAGACCTGAGTGGACTGAGGCGACTGTGAAGTGTTCAATGGACCAGTCGCCGAGAACTAATGGGTCCTGCATTCCAGTGAAGTGACTCCAGAGTGAATTGGCCCCACCTCCTTTTTCCTGTGGTTCTGAGGAATGCAAGATGAGAATTCGATCTACTACGCCGTCATTGTTCAGATCCCAACGACTCAAATCTTGGTCGACAAGAATGTCGGTGGCTACTTCTCGAAGAAGTGTCTCCGCTCCATTTCCATCGGCTCCGTGGTCACGTTCGCCGTCGACATCCTCGCCCCACTGCTTGACACCTTGAGGGGCTTCCCAGACCTCGTCGAATAGAGTCGCTGAGAGGGCGGATGAACCTGCTGTCATCTCCTCGATATATTCCTCGGCTGATCCAACTCCCATCAGCAGACTTCTGGCTCGACTTTCTGAATAGGCACTATTTGGAAATTCAACTTGCAGAACGAGCCATTCTTCGTTGGCTTGGATACCAAGTAGCGACAAGGGTTCAGTTTGTTCCCTAGGTACTTGTTTGGAGGCCCAATCATCTACGAGATCACCATTCATATGAACGAAGAGAGCGCTGACGAGAAGCATGGTCGCAATGACCGCTCTGTGCACTCTCATGCTATTGACGCATCATTCCGTTCCCTTGAAGGGAACGGGTTGACGAACGCAGATGCTCTTAATTCGTGATGTCATTCTTCGCCTACCGGTGAAAACCGCGAAGAAAGGAATTGGAGAGATTGTTTTCTCCAGGCGGGATCATTTGAACGCTCATCGTCGAGCCAACTCAACCCATCCAATTGAGTGCCTGATGCGGTTAAATTCGCCTTCAAAAATACGGGGACTGGGGCTGAATCGCAACCGGTTATCGTCAGGTGGGTGATGCCACTGCTTCGTACCAACTCGAATACGGCTTGTTGCTCGTCTTCTTCGAGGCAAAGGGCGGTTGCGTTCAAGATGGGAATTGAATCTGTCGTCGTCCATGCAGTTTCCACACCAGGGCAGGCACCTTCGCAAGAGCAAGCGAGAATAGCAGGGCGTTGTGGAATACCTTGAGAGTCAACCATGGACATTACCCTTGGTCTACGGGGACCAAGTGGGCCAGAGGGGGTGGTTCTCGATATCGATTCAGCGAGGAATATCACCAGAATCGCAGTCATCACGCGGACTCCTTCGAAAACCTCTGGGAGAGTAAGAATCAGAGTTCCGCCACAGATTGCGAGGGCTCGATTCCTGAATCTGCTCCGGCCGTCCTCGACCAAACCAAAAAGCCGTGAAAGGGAGAGAAACAGCGTAGTCATGAATGCCAGTATCAAAATCCAAGACAGACCACTCGCGAGGGCGAATATTTCGGCGGCATCAAAATGAGCAGAGACTCCTGCTATCGAATCAAGTTGAACTCCCGTCTCGATGTATTGTGGAATCATGTTGAACCAAACTGCGTGAAGAATCAGTGGTAGGGAAATTGCGCTGATAATGAGGAATGAATCAAGCCATCTTCGCTCCGTCGGGAGGAGCCCCGGGCGCGCAAAGAGCCGAAGATCGAGAGATGCGATCGGTAAGGTGACCACGGCTGCGATGATGAAAATCGCAGTGAATCGCATCTCAACCCAATCGTGAGGGCCGTAGATCGATAGGGCGCCGCCTGGAGATTGAGAAAGCGCCCAATCGTGAAGGATTCCATCAACCCAAAATAATGCAAGAGCCGCGGAAGCAAGGAAGAGGAGTGCCGCTCTACGGATTACTGAATGAAGTGCATCAAGGTGCTCACCGACCGGAGCAAGCCGGTCGGTAGCCGGGGTCGTCACCATCTCACATCACATCGTGAACGGTTGGCTCAGCTTGGGCTGAGCGTACCGTTCGATAGACACCGTATGATGCCCAAACCGCGATGAACCAAGCGCAGCCGATGATGAAATCTCCTTGCCCTCCATTGGCTGTCCAATCAACTGCTAGATAGAAGGCGATAACGGCAACTAGCCCCCTACGAATTCCTTGTGGATAGGCTAGTTCCATGGCAAGGTACTCAGGGCCGGTTTCGTATCGGCGTTCCATGATTTCACGTTGATAAACTGCACCGACGAGAAGAGCAGTTAGTGAGGTCCAGTAGAATAGATTGCCCTTTTCGAAGATTGTTTCCGAGAGATGCTTCTGGCGCTCTGCTTCCCTCTCTGCTTCGCTTTCTTCAAGGACAAATAGCGTATCGTAATCGCCGACTGCGATGGTGCGAGTTTGTAGCACTGCATCGCTGTCACCATCGGCAATAGTACCGGGGGCATTGATTGAGAAAGTCAGAATGTTCCAATAATCGCCCTCGTCCGGCAAACCGCTAGAATCCACTGAATTACCGACGAGACTAAAGTGCACTGCACCGGAATCGCTTGCTGGTGCTGACCAAGTGAATGTCCAAACACCATTTCCAGTCTGATCGTGGGAGATTGCATCTGGATTGTCCTCAGCCTCACGAATCTCCTCTGCGGAATCCCATGAGAAGCTGCCGATTCCATTCGCTGTGAGGAGGAATCCAGCCTTCGTATTGCCATCCGAACCTGCCAGAGTGACCGAATCAGCTACTGTGATAATCATCTCGTAATCTGCACCAGCATCATACATCACCGGCACTCCAGAAATCATCACAACCGCTCGGTCACCGGGTGCTGCGTTACCGTGGCAAGTGCAACCGTACTTGGCAGTCTCGTTTTCCTCAGCATTGAGTTGAGGCGGCCCCTGGCTATTCGCAATGGCTGGAAGTGCTAGCAAGCCGATGAGAATCAATGCGACCAGAAGTCTTGGAGAACGACCCATCTACACTCACCTTCGTCTTTCTCCGGCCTCGTCGAACAAATAACCATTGCTTGCTCGCCTCCCAAGGGGAGGCGTCACTCTCACAGTTCCTTGACTGCCGAATTGAGTTCATTCATCATTTTCTTACCATCGCCAAAGAGCATCATCGTCTTGTCCATGAAGAATAGATCATTGTCAACTCCTGCATAGCCGACTGATAGGCTTCTCTTGATTATTACAACCGTTCGAGCAACGTCGGCATCGATGATTGGCATTCCAGCGAGAGGGCCCTCGCCGGTGCGTGCTGCAGGGTTGCACGTGTCGTTGGCACCAATGACGAGTGCAATGTCAGCCTCAGGCATTTCAGGATTGATTTCAGACATCTCGATGAGTTGTTCGTAAGGCACATTTGCCTCAGCGAGTAGGACATTCATGTGACCTGGCATCCTTCCCGCAACAGGGTGGATTGCGTACTTCACCTCAGTACCAAACTTTTCGCTGACCAAATCGGCGAATTCCTTCACTTGGTGTTGGCACTGACTTACCGCCATTCCGTATCCTGGGACGATGATAATTTTCTGAGCGCCATCGATCATCATTGCAACCTCGTCGGCATCGCTGCCGACCTTAGTGCGTGTGACCAGTTCCTTATCCGAGCCTCCGTAGGACTTGAACAGGACATCCTTGAGTTGGCGGTTCATCGCCTTGCACATGATGAAAGTCAAGATTAGACCACTTGCGCCGACGAGTGAACCGGCTACGATGAGGACACTGTTTGAGAAGATGAAGCCGGTGAATGCGGCGGCGATCCCAGACAGTGAGTTAAGCAGAGATACGACGACTGGCATATCAGCGCCGCCAATAGGCAGAACGAGTAGAATTCCTAGAAGGCAGGAAATTCCGATTATCGCGTAGAGGTAATCGGTATTGGTAGGCTCGTCAATCGCTAGAACGATTAGAACCAAAGTCCCAAAGAACAAGAGTGCCTTGATTGGATTCAACCATTCAGGACCCCATGTAGGTACGCGAATCCACTTACCGAATATTTCGACGCCACCCTTGAGTTTGAGCATCGCTAGAAGAGAACCGGTCAGAGTCATCCAACCGACGAGCGCTGAGAGTCCTGCAGCGACTACCACAACCTGAATTTCGAGACCGGTGGGGAGTTCGAGACTTGTGTCTTCGATGTACTTCCAGGATTCAGATAGTGCGACAAGAGCAGATGCAGCTCCTCCGAACCCGTTGAACAAAGCGACAAGTTCTGGCATTCCGGTCATCTCGACACGGACAGCCATAATCCAGCCAATGGCTCCACCCAGAAGCAATCCGCCGCCGATGAGTGCCCATCCAACGATGCCCTCACCAAGTTCCATCTGAAGGATGGTTGTCAGAACTGCAACAAGCATTCCCATCGCACCGAGTTGGTTGCCGCGTGGTGCGGTGCGAGGATGCGAGAGATTCTTCAATCCAAAGATGAAGAGAGCAGCCGAGAAAAGATAGCCGATGGCAACCCATTCATCATTGATCATCGATTACCACCTCGCTTCTTTCCAGCGATCATGTTGAGCATACGATTCGTTACCGCAAAACCGCCGACCACATTGATCATTGCGAGGACAACAGCAACGAATGCCAGAATTCCGCTGACCAGAGTGTCGCCACCGGCGTAGACAACATTGGCACCGACAAGAGCGCCGACGATACTGATTCCTGAAATCGCGTTAGCTCCACTCATCAGAGGAGTGTGCAGAGTTGCAGGCACCTTTGTGATGAGCTCGAAGCCAAGAAAAATCGATAGGGCGAATAATGTGATTGAGCCGAGAAGCATTGTTGGATCCATCAGAGAACACCTCCAAGCCGAGTCTGCTTAGGATGCATATTGCCCCCTGAGCAGATCAAAACGCCACCCATACCAGGGACGTGGAAATCATTGCCTTCTGGCGCTCCGACGAGGACATCATCATCTTCGGAAATCACCAATTCTCCCTCTTTGAAAATCGAGGTGATGAATGTCGTGAGGTTGTTTGAAAAGAGGAACGAGGCGGTATTCGCTAGAGTTCCTGGAAGATTCTTGAGGCCGATGATCGTTACACCATTCGCAGTAACCACAGTCTCTCCCGCCACTGTATCCTCACAATTGCCCCCGACATCTGCGTTCATGTCGACGATTACTGCTCCAGGCTTGAATCCGGCCACTGCACTGCTTGGCACAGTGATTGGCGCAGGTCGGCCGAAAATACGAGCGGTGGTGACAATGATGTCAGCATCGCTCGCGACACCGCAAACGGTGTCGTTCACCTTTTGGATGAATTCAGCAGTCAACGGCTTAGCATATCCTGATTCATCTTCGAAATCATCCATCCCATCGACTTCGATGAATCGGCCGCCGACAGATTCGATCTGCTCGGCGGCAGACTTGCGTACATCAGAGGCGTAGACAACTGCGCCGAGGCGCTTGGCGGTAGCTATGGCTTGCAAGCCAGCGACACCACTACCCATGATTACGACCTTAGCAGGACGTATCGTACCAGCTGAAGTTGTCATCATCGGGATACCTTTCGGGACAGCAGCAGCGCCGATCAGGACAGCCTTGTATCCTGCTAGATTGTCCTGACTCGAATTGACATCCATCGATTGAGCACGCGAAAGACGACGCGGGATCATGTCCATAGAAAGCAATGTGATTCCCGCATCGAGGCACGCCTGAACTTTCTCAGGGTTTCGAAAAGGATCAGCAACACAAGCGACGACCTGGCCGGAGTGGAGGTCAGATACATCAGGAAGGTGAATCGAGATGATTAGAGGAGCACCCAACGCATCGGAGCGAGATCCTACTGTAGCACCGCTGTCCGCGTATTCAGCGTCGAGGTGATTCGCAGCTATTCCAGCACCTGATTCGATGACAATCTCAAAGCCGGCCTTGCCCAATTTGCGAAGGGATTTCGGCACGATGGCGACCCTGTCTTCCCCTTCAGGTTCCTTCAACACACCAAGTCTCATCGAGATCACGCTCTCCAAATGAGCCGTAGGCTCAAGTCAGACAGGCCGAGCGACCGGAAGTCGATTATTGAATCAAACGGATGGTATGGTTCCAATGCCACTCCCGATAGTGCAGCATCAGATAATGACAATAGGAGGCCACAGTGAGTCGGATAGGGATCAAAAGAGGAGGAAATAGGCTACGCCAAAGACCGCGACATCTGCTATCGCGTGAGATATCCAACAAGCTGCGAGCGAGCGGTGGCGTAGCCAGAGAATTGACCAGATTGCACCTGCACCGAGTATTGCGATTGTCGCTAGTGCGTTTTGCCAGAGTGCGAAATAATAGGTGAGCGCGACGGTGTGGTGCAG